>JAAOZO010000171.1 GCA_011605715.1 Nitrososphaerota archaeon
CCAATTTACTTAAAAGTAAATCGAACGTAGTTTATCTTCCTATGCATCTCGCCAAAAATAAAATTGTTCAAAGTTTAAAGAGCCACAATTTTTCTCTTATCGCTTTCAGTGGATGGGCTTTAGAAAGTGGGTTTAAAGAGACGCTCCAAGTAGACTATACTTTTCCAGTAAGTGATCATGCTGATTACTATGGCTTAATCAATGTCGTGAAAGATGTAAGCCCAGAAGTTGTTTATGTTACTCATGGTTTCGTTGAATCTTTTTCAAATTCGCTTCGAAAAGAGGGCTTTATAGCTCATCCTCTTTAATTTTTATTTAAACATACTTGGCTTTCTTAAGAATCTCTTTAATTTTTTTAGGTTGCTTCCCTCTCACTGCTCCAAGTTCTGTAATTATGGCAGTTATGTACTTGGCTGGAGTTATATCAAATGAAGGATTAAGGATCTCTGGATTTCCTAATCTTCCTAAGTTACCATTGTATACTTCTCTAATGCTTCTATATTCAATAGCTATTTCTTTCCCTGTTTTAGCATTCGTAGCTATTTTATAACTTTCAGCTGTGACAAAAAAATTTTTGTTTTCTTCTTTTGCTACAACTGCGATTGGATATGTTCCAATTTTGTTGATCACGTCTCCGTTTAAAGTTATGGCATCTGCTCCTACTAAAACCAGATCAACATTTTTCATAAACATTCCTGAAGCTGAATCTACTATTAACTTTACATTAATGTTAGACTCTCTAAGTTTCTTAGCAGTAACGTACCCTTGATAGAGAGGTCTTGTCTCTGTAACATAAACTTCCTTAACCTTTCTATCCTCATTTATCTTTTTTATTACCTCTACTGTTGTAGAGCTATGACAATGCGTCATAATAGAAACTTTTGTTTTAATTAATTTTGAGAAAGCAGTAGCTATTTCTTTTTTTGAATTCTTAATTTTATCCAAGAAATAATCTATTGAAGAAATCATCTCATCACAAAGTTCATTTTTTGTTATATTTTTGTTCCTACTTTTTAGCTTAAGTCTGTACTCTATGAATCTTAACGCATTAGGCAGAGCTACAGCAGTTGGCCTTGTTCTTAGTAAACTCTCCTTTATGGCTTCAAAATTCTCAAGAAATTCTTCTCTATTTCGCGATTTTTCTAAAATTTTCCTAGAATCTCTTCGTATACTTTCTAAAGCATATTTTGCTATTACGCTAGCACCTCTAATCCTCATGTTTTTTATGTCTTCCACAGCTTTTGCCACATTTTCGAAGTCGCTTTTCATAGAGTATAATTTATCCATTTTCTCAATATCTTTTAAAGGTTTGTCCTTAAGACAATTCTATGAAAATGCAAAAGTGAGTTCTTCATACCGTCGTCTTTTTATAAACTTCTAGTGTTTCATAAGCGATTTCTCTCCAATTGTATTTTTCTTTTGCAGTTTTATATCCAAGTTCTGAGATTCTGTTCCTTAAGTTTTCATCAGAAAATAAGGTTATAAGCCGTTTTGCTAATTCCTCAGAATTGTTAGGTGAAACTTTTAACCCATTTATGCCATCCTCAACGATTTCGGATAGTCCTCCTGTATCTGAAACAACTACTGGAAGTTTGTTTATCATTCCTTCAAGAGCAACTATTCCAAAAGGTTCATAGAGCGATGGTACAACAAGCACGTCCGATATTTTAAAAACTTTATTTAATTCTTCATCACTTAAGTAACCTGTGAAGTATACTTTGTCATAGACTCCAAGTTTCCAAGCAGTTTCCTTCATTCTATTAATTGCGTAACCATCTCCAACGGCAACAATTTTTGCACTTATTCCAAACTTAAGTACGTAAGGTAGTGCACCAATTAAGACATTTAACCCTTTCTCATCTACCATTCTTCCTACGAAAAGAATTATCTTTTCAGAGTCTAATGCATATTTTCTCCTAAAGTCAATATCAACTTTAACTGGAGGCGACTCTGTTATCCCGTTTGGAATAACGTGAATTTTATCTGAAGGAACACCAAAAAGCCAAGCTACATGTTCTTTCATATACTTGCTACAAACCACTATTTTTTTAGATTCATATGTCCCCCAACCCTCAGTTTCATGAATTAATCTTTGCATAGTTCCATGGATCCCATTTCTTCTTCCATACTCTGTTGAGTGTATACTGTAAACAATTGGTTTTCCAATTAAGTACTTTAATCCAACAGCACTTGGAATAACCATCCAATCGTGAGCATGAATTACGTCAAAGTTTTTTCTCGTTGCTAAGTTTGCTATATATTCCAACATACTGTTGTTCATTCCCATAACCCAATTAATGAAATCGTAAGCCGGGTAACTGTAAGTTTCTACTCTATGTACGATTAATTTCTCATTTTTCTTCTCAATTTCTGGTTCTCCAGGGAAAGATGTTGTTACTACATCTACTTCTGCTCCAATTTGTGAGAGTTGCAAAGATAAATTGTATGCGTGAGTCGCCAACCCTCCTACTTTTCTCGGAGGATATTCCCAGACGAGCATAAGTATTTCCATTTTGTCTAACCTGTGCTCTTATTTTATTATCATCGATAAAAGAAAGGGTACGCAGTACTCTGCTTCTAAGTTTACTACCACAATTTTCCTTGAGTCTATTGAATACTCGTTAATAAGAGTTTCATATGTCTTTAAGCTGTTCGTTAGAATCATGCTTGCCTTTTTTAACAGACCTTTCTCTATGCTTGCGATTGAAATTGATAGTAAATCGAAGGAATCCTTGCTTCTTTCCTTTTCTGAAGTTTGAATTACTGCAACCCATGGAATCGAAAACTTACTACTAAGCATATATGCCGATAAAAAGCCCATCCACTCAAAAGAAATTATTAGATCAGCTTTTTCTCCTAGTATAATATTTACTCCTTCTCTAATGTATTGAGTTGTTAAATAAGTTTCTAAAGCAAAAATAGAGTAGAAAGTTCTCACAGGACTACTCACTCTAGTAACTCTTATCGAATTTTCTACACTAGTCCCAACATTAAATTCATCATGAGTTAAAACACTTACTAAAAATCCTCTTTTTAAAAGCTCATCTGAAAAAAACTTTACAATAGAAGCCGTTTTTCCTATTTCCTTTGGTGGGTACTCTTCTGAAATTATCAGTACGCTCCTCATTTTTACGTGTACAGTGAGCTTGCCATTATTATCCCTAGCCTAGTAACGTAAACTTTGCGAAGTTTTTCATTTCCTTTTTTAGCTATATACTTTTTGCTTTCAAGGAATTCTAGTATTTTTTCAAGTTCATCCGGATTAATCTCCACAATTTTCTTTACTTTATCGATTTCCATAGCTCTCTCTTCGTCAACAGCTCCTGCTTCGTGAAGTTTTGAAAGGACGAAAAACTCTCTTGATATTCTTTCCATCTTTCTGGTTTAATTCTTGTATTTTATCTTTATAAATCTTTATAGTCGATCTCGCAATTGTTCAAAATTTTCTTTTATTGAATCTCTATAAAGGGCAGCGACGTTTTCTGGATTGGCCGTGATTATTACAATACCAAATCCAAGCTCGTAACCTGCATAAACATTTACCCTTGGAACAATCTCCATATGCCAGTGGAACTTTTCTTCTTCTCTAGGTGATATGTGAAAGTAAAAGTTGTAGCTAATGTAACCAAAGTTTTTTTCCATCGTATGAATAACTATTCTAATTAATTTTAAAAGTATAAACAATTTTTCTGGTTGCTTTGTTATATCCTTTTCTTTTTCTTTCGAAGTAATCCAAAGTTCATAAGGAGAAATAGGAACATATGGAGTAAACGCAACCAGTCCATCTTTATCAACAACAACTCTTTCCTGATTTTTTGCCTCTTCTATGAGTAGGCTCATGGCATTTTCTTTCTTCGAAAAAATTTCTTGCTCTCTTTTTATATTCGGTGGAACTAGCGCACTTCCTATCACTTGTGTATGTGAATGTGGAACTGAAGCACCCGCTTCTTTTCCATAGTTCTTAAAAATAGCTACGTACTGTATTTTTTCATCTTTTTCTATCATTTCTTTTGTTGAAATCATTGCCTGCGCATAAGCTTTTAGCTCAATATTGCTAAAGTTGCTAATGTCTTTATCATGCTCCTTTGTTTCTACGATCAAGTAGTGATACCCATAGGGATAGTTTGCTTCGTTAGAAACTGTATCGAACGCTGGGTAAAGGTTTCGGAAAACTCTAGCTTGCCAATCTCCAGCATATTCTATTTCTTTTCCATATTTTGTTTCAAGTTCACCACTCTCCTTTACCTTAATTATGATTTCTGCCTTTGGAGTCATTTTTTCGTTTCCTGGACAAAATGGACAAATCTTTTTTTCGATTTCTGGTATCCTTTTAAAGTAATCTGGCCTTTTTCCTCTTTCGGTTACTATTATACCCTTTCTTCCAGAAAACCAGTCAGTTCTAACTTCCATCCAGTTCTTTTCTTTTATTTTTGACCTAATTAAGTTTTTGCTTTTTTTGAGATTTCTTTTAAACTAGTCTTCGATAGTAAGATCTCAATCGTTCCAAGCTAGCTTAGCAATTTCAAAACAGATAAAAGCCTTAACAAATAATTTTTACCTTTATTTAATAAAAAGTAATAAAGAACAAAACAATTAACCTAAAGCAAAACACAGTCAGTAAGGCCGAGAGTTAACTGCATAAAGCAAAAAGGAAGGCTATTTTTTAACTTAGACTTTTAAGAACTTAACTTTCAAGCAACCCAAAAAATAAAGTTTAAAAGTCTTTATTTTTAGTATCCTTTGCATTGAAAATGGCTACACTTAGTTCGGAAGGTTATTTGACATTACTTGCTCATATCAACGAAAAGGGCGAAACAGATGTTAATGAGTTATCTTATAGTACTGGAGTTGCAAAAAGAGATTTAGTTCGGGCTGTAAATGTACTTAAGAAAAACATGGCTGTTGATTTTTATGAGGACAAGGTAAAATTAACAGAACTAGGAAAATTTGCACTAGAAAAAAAGGACATAAAAATAGTTTTCGGCTATACTCCAGATGAAAAGGTTCCAGATTACCTTTCGTTTAAGTTCTTTCTTGGCGAAGGCTTATTTTCTGGAGAAGTTGCAAGTTCATACCACGAATTCCTCGAAATAATAAAAAGAATAGATACAAGAAGCATCCTATTCCATCTTTACCGTGGAGATTTTGACAAGTGGTTTAACGATGTCTTCAAGGATAGAAAGCTTGCTAAAAAAATTATTGCATTAAAGGATAAATTAATGCCCCCAAATCGAGTAAGAGATAGGTTAATTCGAATACTGGAACAAAGAATCTCTGAGCTTAAAGAGGAGAACAAAAATGAATAAAGAAGTTAGCAAGACAATATCTTGGTTAGAAGTTTCATTTAAGGTTCCATCTGATTGGGAATTAGTTGCTGACTCTGGAGGTATAACTGAAGCCTACATGAGAATAGATAGTCCTAGTAGTGTAAAGTTGGAGATTAAGTGGGAGCGAGTTAAGAAGAAAGTATCTGATTTCTTCCCATACTTAACTTTAGACAACTACATTAAGTCGATAACGAAGGATTCTAAGCAAAAAGTTAATCCAAAAATCCTAGAAAAAGGAAACGCTAAAGTAAATGAACACAAAGCTGCTTTTTACAGGTGGCAGTTCGGTTCTTCCAATTTTGTAACTCTCTCTTGGGTGTGTGAGCCAGAAAGCAAGATCTTTTTGCTACAGTATACTCTCGACGAGGGTGAAGATAAATCAAGTATACTCCCTGAAATAGTGAAAAGTGTTTCATGCCATAACAAAGAAAGCTTTTATCCATTTGAAATATTTGATGTCTCGTTTGCAATTCCTAAAGAATTCCATCTCTCAAGGAGAAAATTAGCAATTGGAAAGGCTGAGCTTTACTTTTTAAGTCAGGATTCTAAAATTCTAGTTACGTGGGTCGGTTTAGCAAACTATCAAATTAAGAAGTATGGTTTTCTTGGAAAGGCAGTATCAAACTTAATGTCTGAAGCAGTAAAAGCATGCGATAATGACTTTTCTTCTTTGTTAAAAGCGATAAAACCAACAGACAACTTCATATCTCTTGAAAAAACAAATCATCCCTCTTTACCAATTCTAGGAAAAGCTACGTTTCTTTCGTTGGATGCGAAGCTTGATGAGCTTTCCAATAAAATATTCCTAGTTGCTTTTAAAACAAGTAGTCTCGAGAAAAGGGAGGTTGGAAGAAAAGTTTTTGTCAGTCTTAAGGGTAAACCAGAAGTGGAATAAGCTTTTAAATTCCATACAAAGCTTTAATAAAAGTTAGGTAGGGATCGATAGCACTATGTGGCCTTTCAAGAAAAAAGAAAAGACGATTTCAAGAGAAAGGTTTTTGAACGCTATACCCGTAAAAAACCCTATCATTAAATGGGAGACTTCGGATGACAACACAGTAACTCTCATAATTCCTAGAAATCCAGATACAGTTTCAACTTTTGTACAAAAGATGCTTACTATTCCAAGTGAAAAGAAAATAAAGCTAGATGAAATAGGGAGTAAAGTTTGGCTAAAAGTAGATGGGAAATCTAATATGCAGGATCTAATAAAATGGTTTTCAGAAGAATTTCGAGTTGCGCAAAGAGAAGCAGAAGTTTCTTTGAGCTTATTTTTCAAAGAACTTTCGAAAAGAGGCTTTTTAACGTTGCTTGTCCCATTACCAAAGCCTGGGACTCTTGAGGCAAAGGAAGAGATAGAAGAACTAAAATCACAGCTAAAGAGTCTTGAAAAGGAATTTAAAAAAGGGAAATTAAACGAGGAACAGTTTAACCAAATAAAGAAAACTCTAGAAGAAAAAATAGAATACTTAAAAGGTACGTCATAGTTCTCCCAAAAATTAAAATTACGCGATAGTGGCAAGCCAGCTTAGGCTTAAGACTCGTTTTTCCTATTGAGTACTACTTAAGCTAGCGGTAACAAAGACAACGCTCTCTATTGTACTCGAGTATCTTTTACTTTTTAAATAATAACTCGAGTTTTTCATATGGCCCCCAGTTTTCATTTAGAAGTTAGAAGTATAGTTAAGTGATTCTTAGGTTGTCAGTTTCTAGTAACGTAAATAAAAGTCAAAAAATTATGAGAAAGTAAAGTTAAATGGCCGAAATCTTGAGCAAAAGTTCTTAGCTTAAGTATCCCGTTATAACTATACCTTTTCCTCTCTCGATACTAAACGTATAATACGTTGGATTTGTTGCAGTCCATCTCATCTTCCTTACGTAGAGTGTTCTCTTTACTTGGTTTCCAACTTTTGCTAGACCTAAAACTATTATTCCTGAGGCTAAGAACTCTTCAACTCCAAACCTACTAATCGAATTTTCTCCTGTAGGTACTTCTGAAGTTATTAAGTTAGTGGTCTTAATTTCATCTTCAATCGAGAATATCAAGCTCCTTATGTATTCTCTAGTCCAGGTTACTTCAGTTGTGCTCATAGTAACTAACGGTGCAACTGGATCTATAACCAATCTCTTTGCATTTATTGATTTCTGAATTTTTGAAAGTTCACTAACAATATTTTTGACTATAACGTCCATCTCCTTACCCCACATTTTTGCAGCAAAATACTGCCTGACAGGAACTATCATTAACTTTCTTTCAGCAACTAGTTGTTGCAAGTCCCACCCAAATCTTCGTGTATCAGCAATCAATGCTTCAGGTCTTTCATCGATCGTTACATAAATTCCAGGTTCAGAGTTTTTGGCTCCATGAATTAAGAACTGCAAAGAAAATATTGTCTTTCCAGTTCCCGTTTCTCCTGCTACTAAATATGTTTTTCCTTTTTCGAAACCACCCTCAGTAATTTTGTCCAATTCTGGAATGCCTGTTGACACTCTTCTACTAACTGTTGTACTCCTTAATGGTGCTCCGCAATTTGGACAAAACTTGTAGTAAGGCCGAACTACCGCTCCGCATACTTCGCATCTAAGAAACTCATCACTGCTCAAGTCTTTCTAGAAAACTAGAATGAGTACATATTTATATACTTGTCTCTATCTTATTTTTGTATTATATTTTTTACTATAATGTTTTATTTTACTAAATAGTACTCTCTTTGTCCTACTTAACGAAAATTTTAAAATTTTTAATAAAATAGGAGGAGCTACTAAATTTTTAGCGTCTCTGTAAAATAGCGCCAAAGGTGAGTAGTTAGGAGTTTCTTGATTGAGCGAAGTTTTTAAAAATCAATTTGAAAGAGGAATTTTTTTATTTTGGTTACAATTCAAGCATTTTATCGTTATGTACTTCTTTTTCTTTCCTCTAATTCTTATTCTTGCAGTCTCTCCAGGTATGATGACTTTTTTGCAATTTTTGCAATAAAAATATCTCTTGAAAACAGAGAAATTCCTCAAATTGTATTTTTTCCAAATCTTTAGACATAATTCTAAAACTTTTTTTCTATCCTCATACTTCACTTCACTGTTATCTATAACAAAGTTAACTAATTTTTCTACTCTTTTCTTAGCAATTTCCTGAAGTTCCTTCTTTTTTTCCTTCTTCATGGTTAATTTCTTTGTAAGACTGATTTCAGCAAACAAAAATAGGTGCGGCGAGTGCGGCTTCCGCTGACCAAGTGGTCATGTGCGGGATTTGAACCCGCGATTGCCAGCTTTCTCCGTTGCTTCCCATGGAAGGCTGGAGTCCTAACCAGACTAGACCAACGCCGCACCTCACGTAGAGTTATGGCTAAATCTCTTTATATTTTTTTCTTTATTTACGTTTTTGTGATTTTTTTTCAACCTAGGGTTGTATATGAGCTTATCCTGTCTTTTTGAATGGATTTTCTTTTCTACTTCTTTGTATCAAGTTTACTCCCTCATTCCGACACATACTACGTTTTGTGAGATAAAAATATCATAAAAGGTGAAATTTTCTTTTATCATCTCTTCTAATTCTTTTAATGTGTAACTGAAATAGGGCCTTTTCAAGATTTTTTTATCTGATGACCTCCAAGCTATGTAGAATAAGTTTTCTTTTCTTTCAAGAATCTTACTTTCTTTTACAACTCTTATGTTCCAAAAGGTAAAAATTGTTATTCCCGACTTTTTTAAGACTCTCCTTACTTCTCCTAACGCTGTTTTTACATCGTCTTTCGGTAAGTGGTGAAAAATTGCTATTGCTACTAGAAGATCAAATATTTCATTTTTAAAGGGCAAAAAAGTAGCATCAGCTACCACTGAATCTGCTTTCCACTGCATTGTTTTTATTTCATATTTGGCTTCTCTGGTCATGCCAAAAGAAATATCCAAAGCAACATAAAATTTTACGTTTTCTACTAGGGTTGCAGAGTTAGTTCCTGGGCCGCATCCTTCATCAAGGGCTAATCCATATCTTTTCCATTTTGAAATTCGCTTAACATGATCGTTCTCCTTTCTCACCCTTTTGTATTCTTTTGAAATCTTGTTAAATACTTCAATAACTTCTCTCTTTATCATAAGAATGACTCACATTTTCAGAGAAGAAGATTTAATAAGAACCCCCTATTTAATCTTAACACGTAAGTTATGGCTCCCAAAAAGTCCGAATTACCTCAAGATTCTGAAGACGAAGAAAAAGAAAATGAGACCGAGCAAGAGACGGAACATTCAGAGTCTTACTCTGAGATTGAAGACATTCCAGGAATTGGACCCGCGACTCTCGCTAAATTAAAAGAAATAGGCTATTCTACTCCTGAATCTCTAGCAACAGCGTCTATAATAGAGCTCGTTAAGGCTGGCATTTCAGAAAAAGTTGCTTCGAAGATAATTTCTGAGGCTAGAGGGAAAGTAGAAACAAGCTTTGTAACAGCTCTAGACCTTCTGGAGAAAAGAAAAAGCATACGAAGAATAACAACTGGTAGTAAAGCACTAGACGAGCTTCTTGGAGGCGGAATTGAAACAATGAGCATAACAGAATTCTTTGGAGAATTTGGAACAGGAAAATCTCAAATTTGTCACCAACTAAGCGTTAACGTTCAGCTTCCATACGAAAAGGGCGGGTTAGCTGGTGGTGCTCTCTATATAGATACTGAGAATACTTTCAGGCCTGAAAGGATAATGACGATGGCAGCAAATGTTGGTCTAGATCCACAAGAAGCATTGAAGAACATAATCGTAGCTGAAGCCTATAATTCCGACCATCAGATGCTAATTCTAGAACGATCTGATGAAATAATAAAAGAAAAAAATATAAAGCTGGTAATAATTGATTCCCTAACTGCTCATTTTAGAAGTGAGTATTTAGGCAGAGATACTCTGGCATTAAGACAACAAAAATTAAACAATCACTTACATAGATTAGAGCGTCTTGCGGTTGCCTTTAACTTAGCCACAGTCGTAACGAACCAAGTTATGGCAAAGCCTGACGAATTCTTTGGGCTTGGGACATATCCTATAGGTGGTCATGTTCTTGGTCATAGGAGCCAAACAAGGGTTTTCTTAAGAAAAGCTGCAGGTGGAAAAGGAAACAGAGTTGCTAGATTAGTAGTTGCAGTGGACAGGCCTGAAGGCGAAGCTGTGTTCAAGATAGATGAAAAGGGAATATCTGATGTTGAACCTTCTGAGTAATCTTTCAAGGTATAAGTCTGTTTTTATCTCTTGGATAGAGTGTAGTTTCTCTTATGTTGTTTTCTCCAGTAATAATCATCATTAACCTATTGAATCCAATAGCCCAACCAGCATGCGGTGGCATGCCATAACTAAAGAACTTTAAATGTTCAGAAAAACTACTTAAATTGAGCCCCATTTTCGTTATTCTATTTTCTAACTTTTCTCTGTTTTCTTCTCGAGTCCCCCCAGAACAAATTTCAAGCTCGCTAAACATTAGGTCAAATGATTCTGTAGTTCCATCGTCTTTCACTTTTATGTAAAATGGCTTTGTATTTTCTGGCCAATCTGTTACAAAAAAGAATTTATCTTTTAAATCTTTAATTAGTTTTATGTGCTCTGAAGAAATATCCTCACCATAATTTATTTTCCCTCCTTCTTTTTTTACCATGTTCACAACTTCTTTGTAGCTATAACTCTCTATTTCTTTGTCTTTGTATTCTAAGAATTTTTCATTTAGAACTTCCTTGTATTCTCCATCGAGCTTGTCAAGTTCCTTAGAAATCGTTCTAATCAAATTGGCAAGTATTTCCATAACATCATTATAGTCTGCAAAAGCAACTTCAATATCAAGAGAAACAAACTCATTTAAATGTCTGGTCGTATCAAATGGTTCAGCTCTAAAGAACGTACCTATTTCAAAAACTCTTTCCAAGCCCATAGTAAGTTGTTCTTTGTAGAGCTGAGGGCTCTGAGCAAGAAACGCTTTTTTGTCGAAGTAATTTAGCTCAAATAAGTTTGCTCCACCTTCCGTAGCAGTTGATATTATTCTTGGAGTAACAACTTCTACAAAACCTTTTTCGTAAAAGAATTCTCTTGTAATCTTTAAAACTTCTGAGAAGAGCTTAAATATTTTTGCAGTTCTTGGTCTCATTAAGTCTATTGGTCTGTTATCGAGCCTTACATCTAAACTAGCGTTTATTTTTCCTCTAATTTCTAGCGGTAGTGGGTGTTTTGATTTATTTAGTACTTCTATTTCTTTTGCGACAAGCTCAAAGCCTTTTTTTGCAACTTTGCTTTTTCGTATAGTTCCCTTTACTTTTACTACATCATTTTGGTTTATTTTCTCTACTAATCTTCCAATTTCTTCTGGAGATTCTTCAGTTTTCCAAATAACTTGTACAGAATCAGTACAGTCCTTAATCTTTAAAAACTTTATCTTTCCTAGGTCTCTTGTGTCCTCGACCCATCCTGCAATCGTGGTTTCTTTACCTTCTGGTAGATTGGAAAGCTGATTTATGTAAAAGTCCTTATGCCTCATTCTCCCGCCTTAACCTCTTCTAAAGATATTTCAATTTTCTCATTTAATATCTTAGATAAAACTTGACTAATTTCTTTTTCATTAAACTTAAGTTTCCCCCTTATCCTAATTTCTTTTGCTTTACTTCCATCAGGAAGCCATAACTCTCTAATGTACAATACCTTAGCTGAGCTTCCAGCTATTTTTTCCATCAAAGTTCTTAAGTTCTCTTTTCTGTCAGTGACCACAACATCTTTCTTTGTTGCTTCTCTTACACGAGAAAGTAATAGGCTTAAAGCATCATACTTGGATTCAAGAATGTTTGCTTCATTAAAAATTAGAACGATGAGCTTGCTACTT
The DNA here is from genome assembly GCA_011605715.1 of Nitrososphaerota archaeon. Lineage (GTDB taxonomy): Archaea > Thermoproteota > EX4484-205 > EX4484-205 > JAAOZO01 > JAAOZO01. The sequence continues at coordinate 12,169 of JAAOZO010000171.1, forward strand.
TCTGCGCTTCCAATGTATTCAAGGTTCTCAAACTCTTTCTTCTTACCTAATAACTCTAAAATTAACCTGCTTATCGTCACATCTGTAAAAGAAAACCTAGTATTGAGTTTTTCTTTACATTCTTGACAAAAAATTTCCGTACTCAAGCAAATTTCATGAAATGGTGTTTTTACCATGTTCTATACTCTTCTCCTTTCTCCTTAAACGTTTTTAAAGGGGTAAATAAATCCTAAGTTGAGAGAAAATGCCTCTGGCCGATCCTAGCTTAATACAACTCGCACAAAAAAGACGTCTCTACTTTAAAATATGTCGAAAATGTGGTGCAAAGAATAGCATTACTGCAGTCAAATGTAGGAAATGTCACAGCTACAACTTAAGACTTAAGAAGAGAATGTTAAAAGCAAAGAAAAGTAAGTAGAGCCGTTCTGCTCTGAATTAATAAAGCAGGAGGCTAAAATATCTGGGTTTTATTCAAGAAATAAGCGTAAACTTTAAATAATTTTACTTTTATAGAATTTTCTGCCTTAAATCGGGCTAAGTCCCGAAGGATAGCTACAGGCGAAGTGTAGCTTCCTAGGAAGTAACGCGCTCACTGGGCCGGTGGTCTAGTCAGGTATGATGCTGCTCTCACACAGCAGAGATCGCCAGTTCAAATCTGGCCCGGCCCACCACTCTTAATTACTAGTGCTATCTTAGTAGGTATTGCTATCTGGCTCCCTGAAGTTAGACTCTAGCACTTCTATTTCCTTCGCACTGCATTTTCATAATGTCTTTTCATCTTTTGTTCTTATTCCTGCTTTCATAACTTATGGTTAAAAACTAAACTACTTTGGAATAGAGTTGCTGAAACTTTACTCTGAGTAGAACTAAAAATCTAAAAAATTAGTTGAGTAAAAAAGAGAATAGCTTAAAAACTTAGTAAAGCAATTTTTAGAATTTAAAGCTCTCTCAACACTTAAAAACTTGTCACACGATTCCCAAACTTCCGTAACGTTTAAAGTACCTTTATCTTTAAGATGTGAACAATGAAACACAATGAGCTTTGAAATAATAAACGTAGACCTCAATGGACGAATAGGTAAACTCTATACTAAGAGTGGGATTCTAGAAACACCTTACTTTTTTCCTGTCATCAATAAAAATAAGTTAGTTATTACCATTAGCGAGCTGAAAGATGAATTTAAAATAAACGGAATAATGACCAATGCTTACTTGATAAAAAAGGAATACGAAATTAAAGGGTTAGAAATAGAAGATATCCATAAAATTTTAAATTTTGATGGCATAGTTTATACGGATTCTGGAGGCTATCAAATACTCAGATATGGCAAAATAAAGGCTGAACCAGAAAACATAATTGAAGTTGAAGAGAAGTTAAATGTAGATATTGGGACTATTTTGGATGTCCCTACGGGTATAAAAAAAGATTATGAAAAAGCAAAAGAAAGTGTAAAAAAAACCATAGAGAACGCAGAAAGGTCTATTAAAAAGATTACAAGAAGAGACATACTTTGGGTTGGCCCAATACAAGGAGGAATCTTTGAAGATCTGTTATCTTTTTCATCACATGAAATGGCAAATAAGGGATTTGATGTTCTAGCGTTAGGTTCACCTGTTGAACTTATGGAAAGATATAATTTTCAGCAACTAATTAGAATGGGAATAATAGCAAAAGCAAATGTACCTACTGGAATCCCAATTCATTTTTTTGGAGCAGGTCATCCAATGATCCTTAGCTTCTTAGTAGCACTAGGTTATGACATATTTGATTCTGCTTCCTATGCACTTTACGCTTATGAAGATAGATATATAACTGCGCATGGTACATTTAAATTAAATGAACTTGACTATTTTCCATGCGAGTGTGAAGTGTGTAGCAAGCATACTCCAAAAGAATTGAATGAAATGGATAAAAATGAACGCACAAAACTTTTAGCGAAACACAATCTTTATGCAATCCTTAGAGAAATAAAGGAAATAAAGGAAAGAATAAAAGAGGGGACTCTTTGGGACCTAATTGAAATTCGGTCTAGGGTACATCCAAAAACTTTTGCAGCATTTAAAGAATTACTTCGGGTCGCTCCGAAAATTTTCAATGAGTCTCCTGTTTTTAAGAGGAAAGGAATCTTCGTGTTCGATCAAATGTCTGAAGAACGCCCTGAGATAGCTTATTCAAGAAAAAAAGAATTAGAAAAAATTGGTCAAAAATGTAAGCATATAATATTGCTTTTCATAAGAGAAGAGAGTAAACTTTCTAACAACATCATAGGAAAAATAGTTGAAAATATAAAACTTGACGAAAATAAAATGTGTGTGTACTATCTAAATAAGTTTTTTGGATTCGTTCCAATTTGGTTGTACTGGACCTCCCCCTTCAACAAGATAGTTAGTCCAGAAGATACTCTATCTGAAGAAAAAATTGAGGAAATTATAAATCATTTAACAGGTAGTATGCTTTCATCTAAAGAAGTTGAAATGACTATAATAAGGGATAAAGATAGTTTTTTGTTAAGCGAAAAGTTTATAGAGAAGCTTTCTGTTGAAAAGGGTATAAAAATAAGAAATAAGATTGATTTAGAATGAAAATAAAATTTTTAGGAGCTGTAGAAGAAGTCGGAAGGTCATCAATTCTAGTTAAAACTGAAAAAGAAGGCTTTTTGCTTGATAGTGGCGTAGCTCTTGATCATTCAGTAAAGTTTCCAGCTTATGTGTCTCCAGATGAATTTAGTACCTTAATAATCTCTCACTGTCACTTAGATCATGTTGGATCCGCTCCTTTGTTTTTCATAGGAGGTGCAAAAAAGGCATTTTTGACTAAGATGACAAAGGAGCTTTCTAGAATCCTATTGTTGGACATGCTAAAGATTGCAAAAACTTATTTACCTTTTGAAACCCTTGAAATTAATAGATTTCTTCAGTATTCAACTGAAGTTGAAAAGGATAAGCAGTATGAGATTAGCGAGGATACTCTTTTGGAAATGAAAAATGCGGGTCATGTGCTAGGTGCTTCACAAATCCTTTTGAAGTTTAAAGATAAAGTGCTGTTATATACTGGAGATATGAACGTAAATAGAACGAGGACCGTCCCACCTGCAAACACCGATTATAACGAGAATATAGATGTCCTTATTACAGAAAGTACGTATGCAACAACAGAACACCCTCCTCGAAACCAAGTAGAAAAAGAGCTTATCGAGGAGTCAAGAAAAATAATAGAAGATGGAGGCAAAGTACTCATTCCTGCTTTTGGGGTTGGTAGAGCTCAGGAAATTATTACAGTGTTTCATGCTAACAATTTTCCATATAAAGTTGCATTGGATGGTATGGCGAAAAAGGTTACAGAAATATTCATGAATAACCCTGAAGAACTTTACGACTACAAACAGTTTGCTAGAGCAGTAGAAAAAACTTACATTTTACAGTCAGATCAAGAGAGAAGATATGTTGCTCAAGAACCTGGAGTAATAGTAACACCTGCAGGTATGTTGAAAGGAGGCCCTGCTGTTAAGTACTCAGAAGAAATTGCCAAAGGTAAAAAAAATGCAATTTTTTTAGTAAGCTATCAGGTTGAGGGAACGCCTGGAAGTACATTGCTAAAAAAGAAGGTTATAGCAATGGGTGGTAAACTAGTGAAGGTTAATGCCGAAGTAAAACAATTTGATTTCTCTTCTCATAGTGGAAGGAGCGATTACATCAACCTTATCAAAAAAATAAATCCAAAATATGTGTTTTTCGTTCATGGAAGCAAAGAAAACATAGAGTTTCTTTTTAATGAAGTACAAAATAATATGAAAGATACTAAAGCTATAATGCCAAAGATTAACGAGGTTTATGAGGTTTAATTTTATAGTCTTTCTATGGGAAGCTTAATCTGGCTAAGAATCTCGTCCACTTCTTTTTCCGAATTTAACTTAATAACATATAAGTACTTTGGAGTCCTTAACTTAATCTTAAAAGCATCATCTGTTTTTTTTACCACAACCTTCTTCCCTCTGCTGCTTGCTATTTTTATGAATTCTTCTTTGTTCTTTACTTCCTTTGGCATACTTTAATCACCGTTTGCTTCGCTCCAATGTATTCAGTGGCATTTAATAAACATTAAAATTAACAGAAACTAAGGTCTACGTTCGGCATCATCGAACAGTGGGATCTGAACCAAAAAGCGGATTCTAAGCTGTGCAATCTTTTGGCCTACTTAGCAGGAGGCCCACGAAAAGTTTTTACGAACTCACAAAGAACTCATAGGCTTATAATCTCAAAAGGTTACAGTACTTAAAAGATCGTAGTTCAGAGCTTCTCTTTTTCTACGTTTTTGAAGGAGAAGTTTCAATCAAAAATACTAAGAAACCTTTAATTAAATCCTCTAAAAGCTTATTGCACCAGAAATGAAAAGTAAAGTAATAAAAATACAGGGAATCACTGGTGAAATGCCACTTATAGCAATTTCCGGCTTACCCGGATTGGGAGCTGTTGGCATAAACGCAGCTTCGCTATTTGTTTCCGAAGGAAGTTCCGTTTTAATTAGTCAAATTCTGATTAAATCCTCCTCAAGTAATCTCATTGTTTCTGAAAATGGAGTCGTTTCTCCCTCAGCTTTTAATGTTTACTATGTTACTTCAAAGGACTTTCTAAAACCAATTTTGGTTCTTCTTGGTTCTTTTCAATCACAAAATGCAGTTGAGCAATACAAGTTAGCAGAAACCTTTCTTAACTTAGCAAAAAAGTTAAGGATAAGGTACGTTTTTTCTTTGGGTGGATTTCAAACATTACGAAAACTTAAAACAAGAAATGTTTTCATAGTGCCTAATGACTTGATGACTCTTCGTCTTTCTGTTGTTCAAGGACTTAAACTTGCCAGTGGCCAAATTACTGGAGCTGCTGGGTTAATAGCAGGTCTTTCAAAGTACTATGGCTTTAAAGGTGGCGTTCTTTTGGCAGAGACAAATGGACAAGTACCTGACAACATTGCATCTCAATTGCTTCATGATAAATTGTTAAGCTTAATAAACAAAGTAAGTGCAAGTTAAAAATTGTCTTACTTAAAAAATATTCAAAAATATAAAAATTAAATAGTTTCTTCTTTTGTTGATTGTACCTCTTTTATGTATTCTTCGTATATTTTCTGGACTCTTTCAGCAGCCAGACCTTTACCCTCGATGACTCCTCTTTCATCAACTCTTATTTTATCGAGTACTATTATAACTCCCGCTTCCTCGTTATACTTGACCATGTTCGGAAAAACTCTTTCCAGTCGGTCTGCAAGTGCCTTTAAATTAATGACTGCCTTTGGAAGGTATAATGCCTTTATCAAATTTCCGTTCAAGACCATTCTATAGTACTTTTGTCCTCCTTCTACTTCAACATCGCCAAGGATGAGTGTTAGGTTACTTGAGTCAAAATTTAGTAGAATTCCTCTATACCTTTTTCCGTCCGAAGTTTCAACGAGTACGTTCTTTCCAATAAAATTTCGTAACTCTGCTTCTATTTTAGCTCTTATCATCTTTCAACCTTAACTGCTGCATAAAGCCTTTTTATTGCTTTTCTTTAGTTAAAGAGCAGAACTCTTCTTCTTTTCTGTGTTTTTTTTCAAAAATCTACGTTTCATAGACAATTGGCTTAACAATGAAAAAGATAATTGCAGCTTTTTTAATCCAAATATCTAGGTTCATCTTTATTATTTACGATTTATAAAGAGAAAATAATAAACTAATTTTAAAAATAAAGTATGAACTAGAGTAACGTTTTCTTGCTTTGCTATATTTCAACTCTCCAAAGTGTTACTTTACAAGAAAAGCAAGAATTTTTTGGTTGATGGCCACAAAGTGAGATCTTAGAGTTATAGCCCCGTTTTTAATCAAAGTTCCATTTTTCATTTTCACCTTTTGCACTAAGGTTAAAAAAGTCGCTTGCCTTATTTACTCTTCCTTTCTTTCCCCTTTTTATGGAGAAATTAGAATGTCTAGAGAATGACAGCAGCAATACTTTCTATACCGAAGAGAAAGAATTAGATAATTCTGTTTTTTCTTTCAATGACCTCTCTTCTCATCACCTTCTGTCCCAGTACGACGTAGATGAGAAAATACGCCAATACACCCGTTTATTACTTGAAAAATTAAACTTACCTTTATCTATGGACCTTGCTATATTTAAAACGTATTTAGAAATAAAGAAGAGCTTGCCTAAGAATAATGTAAACTCAGTAGCCTTACTGGCCTCACTGGTCGTCTTATATTCAAAGTTTTACAACTACCCAAAAAACATAAGTGAGGTGATGGAAATAGTTAAAGATTTTGACCCAAAAATTAAAAAAGGACGTATCCTCAAATATATGTATCTTATAAAATCTATCAATAAATCGTTTAACAATTATGTATGTCCAGTCTCTTTTATTGATATGATAATGAACAGACTTGAAGATAGAGGACTGATTTTTGTTAACCCTATGTCAAAGAAATTTGATTACAAAAGATCATTAATCTTAATCTCAAGCTACCTATTAAGCAAGCTAAAAGATAAAAATATAAGTAGTAATCCGAGAGGCATTGCTGCTTGTTCAATTTATACTTCTAACATATTGATTGCAAAATATAAGATTTTTAAATGTAAACGCCTAACTCAAAAACATTTAGCTATTGCTTCTAATTTAGCTGAATACACAATAAGGGAGAACTACGAAAAACATTTTTCTATGTTTGTGAAGAATCCTCCAGAAGATTTACTATTACATCTTTCTCTCCTTCTGTCTCAGAACTAATGTAGAAGTATTGCTCTACCACTGTGATATTTATTTTATACTTTACCTGCATCATATAAGTTTCGTTACTCACCTTTATGCTATTTATGCTAAATACATAGGTCACTCGAGTATCGTTCTTTGAAAACTTGTTTGCTACCTTATTAAAGATATCACCTACTATAGCCTGTAACTCAGAAGATTTTATCGTCTTGTTTTCAATCGAACCTATTTCTTCTTTTATCTCCCTGTCTGCACTTTGTTCATTATTTGAAACTTCATTCGTTTTTTCATTGAATTTCTTTATGATATCAATACTTTTAAAAATGTTAGTAGCTTCTTTTACTACAAGTAGCACGATTAAAGCGTACAAAAAAGTAAATACAGTTAATGCAGGTACAATGCCTAAAGGCTTCATTTTGCTAAGTCTTCAAAGTAAGATATATCCTCTTACGATGTGTTCCAAGATGAATAAAGTCAGCCACATTATCAAAGTTGCCAAACTCACATCTATCTCTTCATACATTTTCTCACCTACTTGTTCATATACCTACAACCCTCTTTATAAGCTCCCCTAAAATTCTGTTTACCTCATAGTTAACCATCATGAGTCCAACCAAGTAAAATGAAAGTATTAGAACTGAAAATCCAATTTCAAGAATTCCTAGCTTACCCTTTTTAAAACTTCCTATCAAGGATAACTCCCTGTTCACTTATAGACACATTTACACTTCTATCAAAGAGAACAGTAACATTTTCGTAAAAAGGAGCACTTATTTGAATAGCTGACTCATTTATTTTTTCTATTTTAATAACTTCTGACCCAATTTTTGGCAGATTTATCCTGAATTCTACTTTTTTGTTTGCTCTTGTGATATAATTGATTTTTTCAAATAAAATCTTTATCGTCTCTACTTCCTTTTTTTCATATGTAGAAACTAATTTCATTTCAAGAACTCCAATGGTCGTGCACAACAAAAACCATGCTAAGATTGAGCCAATAAACTCAATCTCTTCCATTTTTCACTACCTTCCTAAAATTAATTTGTTTAAACTTACTTTAGCAAAAAGTTCTCCAAGTATTTTAACGATTTGAGAAAAATTTTTTGCAAAGAAATAAAGTATTAATGCTGAAATTAATCCTTCAATCATCATCGTCATCATCTTCTCCAATATCCTGCTCATTTTTCCTACAAAAACATAGTATGTGAAAGGCTAGTTATAAGCACCAATGTTCCAAATAATGGAATAAACGGCACGTCAGACTTTTTTGATTTAACTTTTGGGAAAATTAGTGTAAAACTCCAAGTAAACGGAAGGGCAAATGTAACAATTTTAACAAGCCTTTTACTACTAGTTTTATTCTGCAGTTTTCTTAGGAAATGGATTCTAAGCAAGAGCGTGTACGTGTTCACATAAATTGGTTCTATTAGGCTAGTATCAAATTGTAAGTTCGTGGGAAATAAGCCCAACATTAGTCTTACCTTAAAAATACCTACGCTTACTGGTTGTATAATTGCTAATGAAAACATGAAATCTGCAAATCCAGAATATCCAAGTATAAATTGAATACCTGAAATCAATGCAACCTTTAAAATAGAAAGTAAGTAGTCGAAAGTATTCTCCAATAAAATGCCTTTTATGAGTACGAGTATCAGACTTAATATAAAAAATATCACTAAAAAAATTGCAGAAACTTCTCTGTCTCTTATGTCTTCGTAGCTCATTATTATCCAAAGCAGTACCCAAATGAAAAGTAGTCCTTTTTCCAGCAACAACATTTTTATCCTTTTTACAAGTTTTATTTGTCCTTATAAAGGCCCACAGAGAGCTTTAAATTAGAATAAAAATGAAGCATGAGGATGCTATAATAGATGCTATAATAGACGAGATTTCAAATTTAAAGAATGAGTTATCCATAGTAAAAAGAAGGCTTGATCTGTTACAAGGTTACATAATGAAATCTAAAGAGACTTCTCTAAATTCAGAAGAAGCTAAAAAATGAGAATCAAAGAAATAAGAAGGTTTAAGAACCATTTATTAATTACTGTGCATGATAACTTTAATGAAAGTCTCGTAGATGAAATTCTTAACTATGTGATCTTTTATATGCGTTTTTTCAGGAATATAAGTTCTGTTGATGTAAAGTTTAATAATTACGAAGAAACTATAGTTGACAAAGCAATTTTATCTAAATGTTTAAATAAGGCGCGTCAAATTTCAAAGCTTGTTAAGACAATAGCGTTAAGATATAGAAGCAAACTCGAAGGTATTGACCTAAGTTATTTGTCAGTCTATCCGAATTTCGGTGAGCTTTATAACTTAAATAAGAATCCTAAGCAAGAAGTTCTTCTTGCTAACTCAAATTTTAGTATGGATTATGCTTGCAATGAAACTATTGAGATTCCGAGCAGATTATACCACTTAGACGCTGTTTTAAAAGGTGGTGTGTACCACATCAAGTATAAAGATATTTTTGTAAAGAATATTTTGCTTGATACTTCGTATTTTCTTAGATGGGTTGTTGATGATCGTCTTCTTGAACCAAATAAGTTTAGTGATTTCATCGAATATAGGTATAAGTTTGCCATAAGGTATCTAAACAAAACCATCCAAAATCTTTCTACTCAATTAATTAGAAGTATAGCGATTCATTCTGTTTTTGTTTCAATGGGTTTACCTTCCCTTTTTCCCCTCTTTTTAGATAAAAGTATCAACGAAATCTACCTTGATGACTTAGGAAAGACGGTATATGTTGAGCATGCTGATTATGGAAGGTTGCCTACTAATATCAAACCAAGGGATAAGGAAGTTAGAGCTCTTCTTTCAGCCCTAAGAAGGAACAGTGGCCAAGAGTTAAGTCTTTCAAATCCTTCTATTAAGGGTGATCTCTCGTTTTATAATTCTATTTTAAGAGTTTCTTTCGATTCTTTTCCTCTAGTTAACAACTTCTCCTTTGACATAAGAAAGTTGAGCAAAGAGTCAAAAAACTTATCAAGTCTTGTTCAAAGTGGTACCCTAGATAAAGTAACGGCATCTTTCCTTGTGAATTTGTTGAGAATTCGTGCCAACATTTCTATAGTTGGAGAGCCTGGAAGTGGCAAAACGACGTTACTTGCTTCAATTTTGAATTTTGTCCCCAAAAACTGGAGAGTCATAATTTTAGAGGATGTTCCGGAGATTTCTTACTCTTTCTCTGGGTCAAATTTTTGTTTAAAGCTATTTACTGATCCTTTTGAGTCTAAGACTAAAGTAAGAAAAAAGTCAGAAGAAATAGTTAAGCTACTTCACAGGAATCCAACTTATGTAGTTCTTGGTGAGTTACAGTACGAAGACCACTTCAAGTCTCTTTTTTATGCTTTATCTTCAGGGTTAAGAGTTATTCATACTTCTCACGCGCCAAGTATCGCTGGATTCATTGATAGAGTGGTAAATGTTTACAAAATTTCTAGTTCTTTAGTCTCATACCTTGATGTTGTTTTAGAAATGAAGAAAATAGAAAATGACGGTAAGGTTATACGAAGATTAAATTCTATCGGTTTTGTGAATATTTCAAGTACAGATCCTTATGAACTAAAAGTTGTAAACTTAAATAACAATAATTCAGATACTCTAGAAGGTATTTACCAGAATTGGATCAAAATGATATTAGTAAAGAGGAACGAAACTAACTACATTAATAATTTTTGTTTTTTGCAAAATAGTGAGCTATCTTGAAAATAAATAGGCTTATCAACTTAGTACAAGGCTATCTCAAACCTATCTTTGATAAACTGAGTAACAGAAGACTAGGTCTTTCAACTTTGCAACATACGTTGTATGTATCCTATAGAATAGTTGGCGAAAATGAAATTCATGCAGCTAGACATGTACTAAAGCTTAATGATGAAAGTGCTACATATAAAAAATTTATTTATGCTATAGGCTCTGGGCTCGATGCTGATAAATACTTAACATTAGAGCTAAACAAAACAGAGCAATACCTAAAGTTTAAGTCGAGTATTTATCAAAGGATTTCTTTTATTGAGAGCTATAATAGAAATATGTACCTGAGAAGTGTAGATAGGCTTAAAGTACTTTTAACAATATTTACTTTTTTATCATTTATCATACCGTTTGTATTTATTTTTCTCTCTTTCTTTCTCTTCAAGAATTATGTTGACTTTTTATCTTACTTTATCCTACTTTATCCAATTTTTCTTTCATTTTTTCTTAGGTTAGCAAGAGTTGAAGATAAATATGTCATCAAATAAGATCTTCGCAACAGTTATTCTTCTGCTATCTTCTGTTGTTGCTCAAACTTTACTCAGTGGAAAGAACTTTAACATAGTTATCATCTCTTTCTTTTCGCTCCTTATTTCTTTGTTGTTAAGAAACGAAAGTCCAAAAGTTAACGTTAAAGATAGAGAAAAACTCCTTGATTACTTTTCAAGCACAATATCTAGAAGTAAAGAAGGACTTTTCCAAGAGGCATCATTTTTTAAAGATTCAAAAAATCAAAGAATTAAATATCATAAAAAGCTTGTCTACTTGGTTTCGAATGGCTTTCCAATAGAAGATGCTCTTCTGAAGAGTATTTCAGAAAGTAAAGACCCAATTCTCGTATTCGTATCAGAGCAGTTGCGCTATGGAAGAATAAGCTCTAACGAAGTTGATAAAGTGATTGGGATGTGGCTTGATAACTTAGGCTACATTCATGAAACTAATAGGCTCTTGTCTGAGTTTGAAAATAGAGTAACACTCTTAAATTACATTCTGTTTGTCTCCTTTGGCTTTATATCAGCATCGCTTAGATCCTTTGGATCTCTCATAAAAAATTCTGTAAACTATTTATTCTTTAGCAACTTGAGTTATAATATCGATGCAATAACGCTATCTCTTCTCATGTTTTCTATTTCAATATTTACTGTTTCTTCATCTTACTTTAATCTAAGTAATAAAACTATTAAGTTTGCTACTTCTTGTTTTTTGTTTTTAGTTTCCTACCTACTTTTTGGAATAATCTTCTTTTATGCAGGCAATCTTTGAAAATATTGGTGCTTAAATAGCTTTAGGCCTCATTATATTTTGGAGCTGATCGAAAGTATGAAAAAGCTTAGAGCTTCTCAACTAATAGAAGAAGGTCTCCTAATAGTCCTCGCCTTAGTGATGATAGGTGCTGTCTTCGGAGTATACAAATCCATAATAGACGGGATCTCAAACTTCTTTAAAAACATAGTAGATAGCATAGGTAAGGTTGCGTACGAGCTGTTTGGTTGGGCGTATCCTTAAAAATTGAAGATAAAGAATTTCTCTTTACCAGAAGATTTTACAGTTGTTTTATCTGCTGCTATTCTTACGCTCGTCTTTGTGTTCAGCAAGTTCCCTCTACTTTTTCAACAAGGGTTCGTCGCATCTTATAGGTTTTTATTTTTGTTTATTGTTTTCATTTCTATTTTTTCAGTTTTCTTGATGTACCAATACTTGCATCTAAATAGGTCTAACAGCAATGTAACTTATTCTTTGCTAGAAAATGATTTGGTTTTGTTAAAATCTGACTCAAGAAAATACTTCTTGCAGCTATTTAAGTTAGAGTGTCATGACTTAAGTAAACCTAGTCAATTTGGTCAATTTTTTGATTTTCTTTATAAGTCTGGTATTAGTATAAAGTTAGTTGCAAACATTTACAACCAATCAAATAACTATCGAAATTTCGAAATATTCATACTCGCTTATGAAGAAATTCAAGGTGACTTTAAACAAGATTACATTCCTATAGTTGAAGAGAAATTCAATTCTCTTCTTATCGCTTCTAAAGCTTACTCCAACGTTATTAGTTTGACTAAACTAGAAGGCTCTTCTCTCTTAAATAGCTTAGACCTATACTTCCTTAACAAAAAAGAAATAAACCATAATTCAGAAGAAGAACAAAAAAATTCAGGTGAAGTTTTAGCTTCATTGTTTTTACCTTCTCCAAGTAGTGATTTTGTTAATGGCATTTCTTTTATGTCTAAAGAAAAAGATAGTGAAAGCGGAGTAATTCTCGGAGAGCAAATATATAAAGGAGAACCTTGTGGTACATTTGTCTTGCCAGTTGATTCATTATTCAAGCATTCAGTTATAGTTGGAATAACAGGATCTGGTAAGTCAACTACAAATAAGCAAATTTTAAAGGAACTCAGCAGGCTTGGATTTCACTTTTTACTGTTTGATTTTCATGATGAGTATGACCAAGAGTTCTCAAACTCCACTTCGTCTTACATTTTTAGATTTTCAGGAGAAGCTTCTATTGACTTTTTATCACCGTTTGAAATGAAAGATTTTTCAAATCATGTTTCTATAGTAACTGATGTCTTTAACAACGTATACTCCTTTTCACCATCTCAATTTTTTGTTTTTCGTGATGTTTTATCCTCAGAATTAGCTTATTCAAAAATTAATAGGGTTTCACCAACAATGAGAGGCGTAGTAGATAGACTAGAGAATTATGAGCCAAAGTCGTTTTATGAGAATGAGACAAAATTTTCGTTATTGCGAAGATTAAAGCCCCTAAGTGAAGGCGAAGGTAGTAAAATATTCGCAATTTCTAATTTGATGAAAATTGACAGTATTCTTAACAAGAATGTAATTTTAAAAGTCTCTGATATAAAAGATTCTGACTTAAGAAAGCTTACAGTTTCTCTTATACTTGCTTTAGTGTATGAGTACAGGCTGACAAACGGGCCAGACAAAATTGGACATTTTATTTCTTTAGAGGAAGCCCAAAACTTTGTCCCGTTTAGAAACAGAACAGAAGAAGCTTCAATATATGAAAAAATGTTTTTTGAAATGAGGAAGTATAGAGAATCTCTTATTTTAATTGCTCAATTCCCTTCTCAGATTTATCCTGACTTGCTTAAGTCTTGTGAAGTTAAGGTTGTCCATAGGCTTTTTTCAGCTGGGGATGCATCCTTAATTGAAGATATATTGGGAATAGATGAAAAAATACTTGAACAACTTAAATCTTTGCCGGTAGGTCGTGTTCTCGTTTTTATTCCTTCTAGTAGAAGTCCTATTACCGTTCAGGTACGTAGGGATTAGTTTTACTTTCTGCCAACTTATTTAAAAATTTAATTTTTTTCTCTAGTTCAACTGCGTTCATTCTTTCCATGCTTATTACATTTTTCTTCGTTACCTTATATCCACAGAAGGGGCAAATTCTATAGTGACTTTTTTCGTTTATTCCCATAAACTTGCCACATTTAGGACATTTCACTATGAGAAATTTATCCTTCGACAACTTTAAAAAGCATATTAAGTCGTTGCTTATCATTTAAATATTTTTTCATCCAATCGATTTTCTTTCCAGGCTTAAATTTATCCTTTATTATACCCTGCGCAATTTTCTTAGGACTTCTATTTGTAGTATCAATTTCGATTACATCTCTCTCAAACATTTCATGTGCTTCCTGTGATATTTGATTAAGAAATTCGCTCAGTACATTTTCTTTAGTTTTTTCAATTCCATACTTCTTGAGGATCCTCTTATACAATATCAATGGTTCACATCTTAAAACTATTACTCTTTTTGTACCCCCTCGAACTAAGTTTGCTAGCTCATAAGAATGTATCCAATCTACTGCTATGTTTGTTTGAGTTGTTCTAACTATTTTTTTCACCGTATTTCTCATCTTTTTCACTAAGACAACAAAAGAATCTGTTTTTCTGTCATACCTTGAATACAGTTTCTTGTCTTTTACTAACTTTCCAACGTCTAAATGAGCAAAATTAAACTTTTCTAGTTCTTTACAAAGTGTAGACTTTCCTACTCCTGGCGTACCACTTATAAATAATACCTGTTTCTTTTGGGGCATTTTAGTTTTGATTTAAAGTACCGGAAAGAAAAATATAAAAGCCTTTACTTCTAGTTTTGGTTCGTGCTCCGGTGATGTAGTCCGGTTATCTTAGGGCCGAAAGCATTCGAGCCTCTCGAAGAGTGCTGAAGAAAGCTCGATACCCGGGTTCAAATCTAAGCGGTGAAAATCCCGGCCGGAGCACTTCTGTTTTAATACCTAAAAAGGCTCTTTTTTTTAATGTCAGTGAAACTTGCGAATTTTCGCTCTTAATGACTTCCCAAGACTTTCTTTGTAGAGAACCTTCTAGAAAGATAAGTGAAAAAAATAAAATACTAAAAACTAAAAATTTATCGCCTTTCTGCTCCCTTTTCTTTCTTTTCAGGCAACTTTAGTGTTAAGAACATATCGTCTACTCTTAGTAGTGTCGAAGCAAGTTCTGTAGCTACATTCAGCATAAGCTTTACAGATTTTATCGGTTCAATTATTCCAGCTTCTTCAACGTCTACTACCTTTCTGCTAAGCGCATCTATTCCAAACAACTTGTCCTTGGTCTTAACGTTCTTGGCTCTTAAGTCACCTATAGTTTTTGTTACAGGCATGCCACTGTTTTCTACTATTGCTCCAGCTAGGTCAAACAGTGCTTCTGAAAATCCTTCTATTACTAGACTTATTTCTCCTCCTTTTTGCATTCCATAGTCTTTAAGTGCGACAGCCATGCCAACTATGTCTGCTACGCCACTTGGTACGTATTTCTCATCTTCATAGAAGTTCGCAACACATTGTAACCCTTTCTTAACTACCCTTTCGTATTCCTTAGTTAGCTCCTTACTGACTCCTCTTATTAGTATACTTACTGATTTACTTTTCTTTACATCTTCTACGACAACTACTTTTTCCGTAGCTTCGTACTTCCTTTCCTCTACTAAGTTTGCTTCTCCAAGCGTTTTTTCGGAGATGTCGGTATAGTCGCTAACTATTCTTGCTCCCGTCGCTTCTGCAAGCTTTTCTAAGTCCGATCTCTTTGCATTCTTTACTGCTAGTACTCCCGCTTTTGCAAGCGCTGCAGCGGCTTTATCATCTATCGCTTTTTGAGAAATAAGTACGTTAGCTCCACTTTGTATTATTTTTTCAACTTTTTCGGTTACAGATCTTCTTTCTTCTTCTTTTAGCTTTAGGATTTCTTCTGGACTTTTAAATTCTAGTTCAGAAGAAATTTCTGTCTTTTTAACTTCCAAAGGAAAGTCTATAAGAGCTATTCTCGCTCCCGTTATCCTTTTAGGCATATTTGGATGCGCAACCTCTTTATCTATAATTATTCCATTTATGAAACTTGTCTCAAAAGCAGAGCCACCTGTTTTGCTGACTATTGCAACATCGTCTATGTCTATCTTCTTCTTTCCATTAACTTCACGGGTCACTAGTTTTGCTGCCTGGAGTATTGCGTTTACTACATTCTCATAGTATGCTAGTTCTGACCTACCTATAGAGGGTAGTACTACTGTCCTAATCATGTTCTTTAATACTGTATCATATTCTTCAAGTCTTGGCTTTTTAGAAATGCTTTCTATATACTCATTTAAGAATTTTCTTGCTTCTTCATATCCTAGAGCTATTGTTGTAGGATGTATTCCCTTTTTGTAGTACGTTACTCCTGTTTCGATTAACTTAGAAGCCAAATAAATCATTCTGTTTGTTCCATCCCCAACCATTTTGTCTAGGTTTTTAGCAGCTTCGATGTAAAGCTTTCCAACTGGATGTTCAATGTTTGCTTCAGAGAGAATCGTTACTCCGTTCTTTGTATAAGTTATATCCCCAAAGCTTCCTACCAACATTTTGTTAAAACCTGAAGGTCCTAGCGCCGTTTTAGTTATTTCTTCTAATACTATACTAACAGTTAAAGTGTTAGCTAATGCCTCATCCCCCGTTCTTCTAGCAACATTTTCTTTCATAACATAAACAGGCTGCCCACTAGCCTCCACAGGAATCGCCATTTTTTAATTACACCCCCTTTCCCTTTACTCTATAAAGGCTCAATAAAAACTTTCCTTTTTATTATTAAAAGAAATAGGAAAACTTAAAAACCTTTTCTTAGTCTCTTTGCCTAAGTTGGGCAAGATCTACGATTCGAAAGTAAAAAGAATAGGGGAGAAGATCCTTATGCTTTACTCAAATGAGCTTTCCACAGATTTTTATCAAAATAAAAAGCTCATATCTTCCATAGTGAACACGAGCTCCAAATTCTTACTAAATAAAATAACTGGTTATGTTACTTCTCAAGTGAAGAAAAAAGCAACAGTTGAAGGGGAAGAGATTAGCAAACCAGAGGAAACAGAAAATGAAGAAGCAGCATGAAGTAAACAATCATGGCCTCCTGTTTTCTGAACTAGAACTAGGTTGGTCGAAGAGGTACTTAGACGAAGTAAAGGTCTCTCTAAATTCCTATTCGTCCTCCAATGACCCAAAAGTAAACGAGAAACTAGCTCTTTCCTTTCTTAAACTCAAGCACATCCTATATTTACTTAAGTTAGAAAACCTACAACCAGATTTCGTTTTTTCAGAAATTTCAGGAGCTACTTCACAAGAAGAAAACTTTTCTACTTTAGTAGATGGTCTCGTAAATCTTTTGCTTTCAACTGAAGAAAAGTCCTCCATAGTTTTAGACCTCTCTAAAAAGTTACTTAACGAAATAGAGCAAATTCTGAATACCGCGCTCGTATTGTGGGATGCTTCTTAATTTTTATCTATAACTTTTAGTTACTCTTTTTGATGCTCTTAAAACATATTTTCCGTTCTTTTCTTTAATGTACTGGTAAGCACTCTGTCTACAATATAAGGTTCAAAACCAATATTGATCAAATCTTCTCTTATTTTCTCTACAGGCTTGTTTTTCTCTTTTTCTATTAGTTTTAAAATTGTTTCTCTTCTTTCATGAGGAAAAACAATCCATTTTTTTGTTGTCCTAACATAAAAAGTCGGAATCGTCTCACTGTGGGGCTTATAAAATATGGTCAAGCTATCGACTTCTTTAGCTCCTGCGTTTTTCAAATACTCAAGAACTTTCTTCAAGCTTTTTCCACTATCTGCAACATCATCTATAACAAGTAGCCTTAATCCATTCACACTAGTCTTTAAGTCATCTTTAATTACAGGCTCAGTTGCAGTTTTTTTGATGTCTTCATAAAACACAACCCTTATAACAAAAAGGTTTTCTTGCTCTAGCTCATCTGACAAAATTCTAAGCGGGACTAGACCCCCCCTACTTATTCCAACAAACGCGTCGTAACTTTTTTTGTTTCTCCTTATCATGTCTGCAGCCTCCAAACATAAGCTGTAAAATGTTTGCCAATCTATTATTTCAAACTCTGATTCGTTCATTGGTTCTTTGTTGAATAGTTGGTTATAAAAATTTATTCTCTTACTTTAATCAGTGAAAGCTCTAAAGTTTAAGAAGCAAACCTTATAATCCTTCTTATTGGTACAATTGTTCCGTGAGTGATAAGATCTACAACGTACTTGACAACTTTATTGCAATACGTGAGATCCCTTCTATAGATAAGCTAACTATAGAAAAGATAAAAAATCTCAAGGATACGTTAGACGTAGGTTTATTGCTTGTTTCATGTGAAGACGTTATCTCAGAACAAGTCCTTCTGGGCTTAATTTACAACGCGGCATCTGCTCACAAGTATGGCTACAATAAGCTGAGGAAGTTAGATTCAGAACTAATCTTAGTACTGGCCGGAAAAAATGTTTTTCATGAAGCCGCTAATAAAGTAACTCCTAAACTTGGAGGTTGTGCACTAATTATTCTTCTAAGTGATAATAAAGATAAAATTCAAGAAGCTATGGATTTTGTCTATAAGACTTTAGACAGCAACTTAGAAGAGGCTAAGTTAGCATCTGTCTTTAGTTCAAATGATTTAACTCTCATCGAGAATTTTGCTTTATTTTATGTTTGGTACAAGTAAAGTGCTTTAGTTGGTACACTTTTTCTACAAACGTCCTATTCCAACAAAGTCACAACTCATAGGATAAACTACAATTGAACCTCTAACTTCCCTTTCTTTATTTATAAATCTCAAATTTTCACTACCTTTTAAACTCTCAATGAGCTTTTTCTTAGCTCTCTTTGGTCCACTTGCTAGTAACAATTTGTCTCTCTCAAAAATTCCGAACTCTTCTACTATATTATTAAAGTAAGCTAGTTCATTAGTTTTTGCTATTATATCGACCTTAAAAGCCTTTTTTATATACCTATTTATATTGTGATTTATTTTTTCTACCAGTTCTCTAAGCCTATCGTCTTCTATTTTCGTTTTAGCAACTAAGACGACTTGCCCCTCATTTGGGCTTCCAAATAAGTTAAACTCTACACCATATGTAACTAATAAGCTAAAGGCCTCCAAGTATGCGTCTAGTTCATAATCCCTGTTGGTCTTTATTAGAATAAAACTAGACTTTATAGCCATAGTGGCACATCTTTGAATTTAAAAAGGTAGCTCAACTCTTTTAAGCTTTTTTACAAAATAAGCTTCTCCTAATTGAAACCGTGAGCTTTCTCATTGACATTCTTCAAGTATTCTAAGCTAGAGGGCCTTTTTCTAGATTTTAGCGAACGTTAATGTTTTACTAAAGTTAAGTGAGGCTTCTTTAATGTTAACTTTATTGTGTTCGTCTTTCCTTTAGCAAGGTGCTTTCGTTGGCTTAGTATCTAACCTATTTATTATAAAAAATATAGCATTATTGAGACTCTCTCTTAAAAACTTTTATACTAGAACAGGAGTAACAGTTTGGGAAAGGCGTATGCTCACTCCTACGGTTGTTCAAGTAGAAGATTTGTACAAAGATTATGTACTAAGAGGCGGTGCAGTACATGCGCTTCGTGGAATTAATCTCTCAGTAAGGAGAGGTGAATATATCGCAGTAATGGGGCCTTCTGGTTCTGGAAAAACGACTCTCTTTAATATGATTGGAGGCCTTGATAAGCCAACAAAAGGTACAGTGAAAATTGACAACGTTGACCTTTCTAAGATGTCTCCTAAACAACTTGCTTGGGTACGTTCAAGAAAGATTGGTTACGTGTTTCAGACTTTTAATCTTATTCCTGTCCTTACTGCTCTAGGAAATGTTATGCTACCCATGATCTTTACCGGTATGAAGAGAGAAGAAAGAGTAAAGAAAGCAAAAGAACTACTAAGCTTAGTTGGCTTAGGAGAAAGAGTAAATCATAGGCCTACTGAATTAAGTGGAGGTCAGCAACAAAGGGTTGCCATTGCTAGAGCTTTAGCAAATGACCCCTCAATAATTCTTGCAGATGAACCAACTGGAAACCTAGACTTAAACACTGGTCTTGCAATAGTTAACTTACTATACAGGCTTAAAGTTGAAAGAAATACTACAGTTATTTGTGCAACTCATGACCTTAAAATGGTTGACGTAAGTGATAGACTTGCATGGATTCGAGATGGTCAAATTGAAAGAATAGAGGAAAGAACGACAGTAAGTCTAACCTCTGAAGAGCTTTAGATAAGTTTTTATTTTACTTAAAGGTTACATTTTATTTTATTATATCATACGTGGGTTTGAGAAAGAATGGTTAGAGTCGCTGTTATCGACAAAAAGTCATGCAGACCTAAAGATTGCGGTCATCCCTGTAGGAAGAGTTGTCCTGTTGTAAGGACCGGTCAGGATGCAATTTACTTCCTTGACGAAAACTTACCACCAACAATAGATGAAGCTATTTGCATAGGTTGTGGAATTTGTGTAAGAAAATGTCCCTTTAATGCTATCTACATTGTTAATCTTCCGGATCAGCTTGAAAAAGAAGCTTTTCATAGATATGGCCAAAATGGTTTTAAACTTTATAGGTTTCCGGAGATTAAGCCTCAAAGTGTTAACGTGATAATAGGTCAAAATGGTATGGGTAAGTCAACTATTGCTAAAATACTTTCTGGTGAACTAATACCAAACTTAGGCGACCCCAATTCTAAGCCACCAATTGAGCAAGTTATAGACCGATTGAAAGGAACTACTTCTTCAGAGATTCTCGAAAATATATTCAAAAAAAAGTTTACAGTAGCCTTTAAGCCTCAACATGTCGAACTTCTACCCTCGGTTTTTGGTGGAAGTGTAAAAGAAGCGCTTTCAAAGTATGAGGGTAGCAGGTACTATGGTGAAGTAGTTAATTCAATGAAATTGTCTACCCTCTTTGAACGTAAGTTGAATCAGTTAAGTGGTGGAGAACTACAAAAACTTGCAATAGCTTTGGCGCTACTAAAAGATACTGACATAATTGTACTAGATGAACCTGCAAGTTATTTAGACGTATTACAAAGGTTACTTGTCTCAAGGTTACTTTTTTCATTTAAAGATAAGGGAAAGACTCTAATCGTCATAGAGCATGACCTTGGAATGATTGATTACTTGGCAGATTATGTCTCAATAATATATGGTGAACCTGGTGCATACGGCATTGTTTCAAGGTTATTGTCTGCTAGAGTTGGTATAAACTCCTACTTAAACGGGTTTCTTAAAGCTGAAAACACTCAAATAAGACCCTTCGAAATAAAGTTTGAATCAAGACCGCCTCCAGAGAAAAGAGACTTGTCTGTAGCTTTTAAGTGGGTAAAAGACGAGTTTAAGCTAAACGGGTTTACTCTTACAATCGAGGGTGGAGAAGCTTACAGAGGCGAAGTAATAGGCATAGTGGGCCAAAATGGTATAGGAAAAACAACTTTTGTAAGGAGAATCGTAGAAAGCTATTTTGGTGTTGAAAGTCAGCAAATAAGTTACAAACCTCAACTAATAACAAACTTATTCAAAGGAAAAACAGTAAAGGAAGTCCTAGAGGAAAAATTCGGAAGTTCCAATTTTCCTTCTTGGATTGAAACTGAACTCTTAAAGCCACTGAGATTAAATAAACTCATGGAAAGATCGACAGAAACCTTAAGTGGAGGTGAACTCCAAGCTTTAGCAGTGGCTTCCTCTTTGATCTCGAATAGTAACTTTTATTTTATTGATGAACCATGTTCCTTTCTCGATGTAGAGCAAAGAGTAACTGTTCAAAGAATGATAAGAAGGTTAACAGAAATTAAAGCTGCTACAACGTTTGTGGTAGAGCATGACATACTATTTATAGACTTTGTTTCAGATCGCCTTATAGTAGTAGATGGAGAGCCTGGAGTTCATGGATACGTTTCTTCTCCCAAGTCCATGAAAGATGGGATGAACGAGTTTTTGTCGAAGCTATCGATAACTTTTAGAAGAGATGTAGATACAAATAGACCAAGAATAAATAAGCCTGGATCAAGAACCGATCTAGAACAAAAACAATTAGGCCAATACTACTATACATAAAAGCAAGCATAGAGCTTTAATTAAAAATATTGATCAGCCCATTCATTTCACAAAACGCTTTGTTTCTATTCTCTTTTACTAAAAATAGCAAATCCAAACTAAAGCAGATATTTTCTTTCAAAGAAAGAATATTTAAAAGCTCATCTTTCATCCTTTGTGATCGACTCTAGTGTGGTGAAGAACTATGTTAAAGACTCCAACGATAATTGTAAACTTTAAAGCTTACAGAGAATCTCTAGGAAAAAAAGCTGTAGAACTAGCAAGAATCGCAGAAGAGGTTAGTCGAGAATTAAATGTGTCTATAGCAGTTGCTCCTCAAGCTACTGACATAAGGTTAGTTGCATCAGCAGTATCTATTCCTGTTTTTGCTCAAGCAGTTGATTCCGTAGCTGTAGGTGCACTAACAGGACACGTAACAATTGAAAGCATAAAAGATGCTGGAGCTGTTGGTACGATAATTAATCACTCTGAAAGAAGGGTTCAAATTTCTTTAATAAGCGAAGTAGTTAAAGCCTCAAGGGAGCTCAACTTAACTACAGTAGTTTGTGCTGATACTCCAGAGGTAACTGCCGCTGTAGCTTCACTTAATCCAGAGTTTGTAGCTATTGAACCTCCAGAATTGATTGGTACTGGAATCCCCGTTTCTAAAGCAAAGCCAGAAGTTGTTACAAATTCGTTAGAAAAAGTTAGGAGTGTAAATTCGAAGTCTAAGGTTATTTGTGGAGCTGGAATAACAACTGGAGATGATGTGAAAGCAGCACTAAGATTAGGAACCGTTGGGGTTTTACTTGCAAGTGGTGTCGTTAAAGCAAAGGATCCAAA
>JAAOZO010000150.1 GCA_011605715.1 Nitrososphaerota archaeon
CTTAGAGAGGTTAAAAATAATGAGAAACAAATAGCTTATAGCTTACTCGAATCTGGTAAAGCTACAATTTTTTCAGGCAGTGAGCAAATTCAACTAACTAATGAAGATGTAAAAATAACTTGCCTTCCGCCTGAGGGAACCATTTTTGTAGAGGATGAAGAGAAAAAAATTTCCGTTTTGCTTTCAAAGGAAAGAGATGAAGCTTTAATAGCAGAGGGTGTGCTAAGAGATATTGCAAGAAGAATTCAAGATGCAAGAAAAAGAGCTGGTCTTAATCCTCCTGAGATAATAAATCAAGTTGTGCTTGCTGGATTAGATGATGAGAACAAGAGGTTGTTAGAGAACAACTTACAAGAACTAGCAAAGTTGGTTAGAGCAAAGACTGTAACAATCTCAGAAGATCTTCCTCCATCCTCTATGCAATTTGACTACGATTTCGAAGGTTGTAAACTTAGGATAGGAATAAAAAAACTTTAAAAGCCAGATAAAATCTTTCTTTCAGGATAGGGCCGGTAGTCTAGTGGTAAGACGCTGGCTTCGCATTTTTTACAAGGAAGAGCCAGAGAGCGAGGGTTCGAATCCCTCCCGGTCCATCTTGTTTTTATCGTTTGATGCAGTTCCAAAATAAGATAGATCTAAGTAGGCAAAAAGCAAAGAAGTTTCTTAAAGTTACTACTAGGCCTATTAGTCGCCAGAGCTATTTAGGTTTATCAAAGACTAAGTATCTCAGAACCCTTAAAATGATGGAAGCATGGCTTTTTGCCTTATAAGAGAAAAGAAATTTAAATTAAGGAGTTTTACTGCCTTGTGGTAGACGCCGGGGTGGCTGAATTGGACAAAGCGCAGGCCTTGAGAGCCTGTGGCGCGTTGCGCCGTGCAGGTTCGAGTCCTGCCCCCGGCGCCTTCAGTTTCTCAAGTTGTGAGCCACTACCTTTGTCGCACGTAAGGATTTTCTCTAGCTAATACAAAAGTTCAAGCCTCAAGAGGCGTTATCAAAAAAGAATAAATAAGCATATCTACATGCTTTTTTCTATGAACAAACGCAGTTTTGAATTTTTAGAGCATACTTCCGATATTTATGTAAAAGGATGCGGAGAGAACATAATTGATGCAATTGCTTCTTGTATCGAAGGCATGCTTAATCTTTTGTTATCTAATCCGGAGAAAGTAGAGTTAAAAGAAGAAAAGAAGTTCGAAGTAAGAGGTAATGACCTACAGGAACTTGTTTACCTTGCCCTCGAACAGATTCTTATACTTGTTGATTCTGAAGGTTTTCTAAGCAAAAGCTTTTCAGGAAAAATTGTCGAAAACAACGGTCAATACTTGTTGTTTGGTAAATTAAAAGGAGAAAAGTTTACTCTCGAAAAACATGAACCAAAAACTCACATAAAAGGAATCACTTTTCATGAATTAACAATAAGCTCTTCTAATTCCAAAACTTGCATAAAAGTTCTTCTTGATATCTGAGGCTGTCTCCATAAATAAATAATATCTTATCTATGAAATTAATTAAATAATTAATGTTTTAATTATTAAGTTAATTCATGAATAAATAAAGCATTAAGGAGGACTTGCCTCACTCTCAATGGAAGAAGGTAAATGAGAGGCCCTGATAACCTCCGAGCGCTTCTGAGTAGCATTTCATAACACAATGTCTCAATACATTATGTGCTCCATGCTAACGTTGAAGAGAAAAGCGTTGGCAACTAAGCGAAACTGACAGGACCTATTTTTTGATGAAGGTAAGCTTTATTTATTCGATTTTATTTTATGCGCTGACGAAGGCGCAGGACAAACAATGCCTAAATTCGGGTATTCTACTGCTGCAGAGGCTCTAGGAAAAGAAGAAAACATAGTTAAGGGTAGCTTACGTGAGGTTAGAATTTCTCCGAAAGACTCTGTTGAGATTGCGAAATGGCTAAAAGGTCTCAGCTTGGCGGAAGCGAGGGAAAGACTACAGGGTGTTATCGAAAAAAGGATTGCTGTTCCTTATAAAAGGCATAATAAGAAGGTTCCGCACAGAAGAGGCCTACTAAAGTATTACGCTGGACGTTATCCTGTTAAAGCGGCTTCGAAAGTTTTATCTTTGGTTCAAAGCATGATCTCAGAAGCAGAAAACAGGAATTTAGATATTGAAAAATTGAGAATCGTTCATGCTTCTGCTTACGGAGGTAGAAAAATAAAGAGGTATATGCCTAGGGCCTTTGGAAGAGCTTCTCCCAAATTTAGTACTCTAACTCATTTTGAGCTGGTTGCTAAGGAGGTGAGCTAATTTTATGTTAAAGAAGTCGTATGTTCAAGAGGCAAAAAAGAAGGTTCTTGTTGAGGAATTTCTTAAAGAATATCTAAAGTCTGCAGGTTACTCTAGTATGAAAATGGTTGAAACACCTATTGGAACGTCAATAACTCTAGTTGTTGGCCGACCAGGTCAAGTGATTGGTCCAGGAGGAAAGAACATAAGAGAGCTTTCAGAAATTCTATCGCAGCGGTTTGGGCTAAAGAATCCTCAAATATCTGTAGTTGAACTAAAAGATCCATTTCTTGATCCTTATGTAGTTGCTACGAGAATCGGGGAAGCAATAGAACGTGGAATAAAATACAGGAGAGCAGTTAGGCTTTTCTTACGAAGAATTCAAGCTGCTGGTGCTATAGGCGCGGAGATAAAGGTTCAAGGCAAGTTAACTACAGAAAGATCTAGGTTTGAAAAGTATAGATTCGGTTACTTGCCCGCGGCCGGAGATCCAAAAGATAAGTTCGTAAGGGTGGCAACTGTTAGTATTTTAGTGCCCCAAGGTTTGATAGGAATTAAAGTAAAGATACTCCCCCCTGGGATTAAACTTCCAGATCAGGTTGAAGTCATAGAGCCTCAATCTCCCGAAGGGACACCAGAGCAAGAATCATTGCAAACTTCTCAACAAGAAACTAAGCCTGAAACAGGTGAGACAAATGAAAGCAAAAGTTAAGAAGTTAGTCGAACTCTCAGATGAAGACCTCGATAAAAGGCTAGAAGAACTTCGAGCAGAGTTTGCTCGTCTAAAAGCTAAGCCGACTGCGTCAAATGAAAACTTTAAGGCAATTAAAGAGATTAGAAAGGAAATAGCAAGAGTTTTAACAATTAAAAATTTGAAATTAAAAGGGAAACTACAAAATGAAGGAAAATAGCGTTTCTTTAATTCCCTTTGAGTTTATTGGATTGCACGTTGAGGTTATTGAATCTTCTAACCAGTCTTTAACTGGTCTTAAAGGCCTTATTATAGGTGAAACGATGAAAACTTTTGTTATCTTAACAGATAGAGGTAGAAAAATAATTCCAAAAGATGTTGCTAAATTTAAGTTTATTACAAAAGATGGAAAGACATTTGAAATTGAAGGGCAAAAACTATTAAAGAGGCCAGAAGAGAGACTGTGGAGGTGTTGCTTCTGAGAATGAGCCAAAAGTTAAGTTTTGTAGAAGAGCTTGGTCTTAGTATGCCCTCTTCTACTTGTAATGATGCTAAGTGCCCCTTTCATGGTAAAGTTAGAGTTAGGGGTAGAATACTTGAAGGTGAAGTTATCAGCGACAAAATGACTAGAAATGTTGTCGTACAGATTAATTATCTTCACTATGTTAAAAAGTATAAGCGTTATGAAAGAAGAAGAAGTAAAATCCCTGCTCATAATCCTCCTTGCATAGGGGCAAGAGTGGGAGATCGTGTAATAATAGGTGAAACTCGCCCTCTTTCAAAAACAGTCCATTTCGTTGTTCTTGGAAAAAAGGTGAAGTAAAATGGCGTTAAAGAAGTCTAGAGCTGTTTCTGCAAAGGGAATTCTAGAGTACAGGTTAAGGGGTGCAAGAAGTCTACCCCTAGGTTCAAGCTTAGTTTGTGCAGATAACAGTGGCGCTAAAAAACTTTCGGTGATTCAAGTTGTTCGGTATGGTGGAAGATTAAGACGAATTCCTTCTGCAAATGTTGGAAGCTTAGTTTCTGTCTCAGTAAAGGAAGGCCCACCTGACTTAAAGGGTCAAATCTTTTTTGCGATAGTAATAAGACAGAAATTCCCGTTTAGAAGAAGAGAAGGTATAAGAATATCTTTCGAAGATAATGCTGCTGTCTTAGTTACTAGAGAAGGTGACTTAAAGGGTACAGAAATTAGAGGCCCTGTTGCAAGAGAAGCTGCTGATATGTGGCCTAAACTTGCAGCAATGGCTTCTATAATAGTCTGACTTGGTGATAAAAATGTTGCGTAGTAAAAAACCATCAAAACAAAGAAGAATGCTGTTCAACTTACCGCTACATAAGAGAAAATTGTTGGTTAGAGCGCATGTGGCTGACAGCATAAGAGAAAAGTATAAAATTAAGGCAATTACATTAAGAAAGAACGACGAAGTAATAATAATAAAAGGAGACTATAAAGGGGTAAAGGGATTAATTACGAGAGTAGATAGAAAGAAGGGCAAAATTTATGTTGAAGGTGTAACTCGAGAAAAAGCCGATGGTACAGTCGTTCCAATACCAATATCTCCCTCAAACGTTATAGTGACAAAACTTGACCTCTCCGATAAAAGGAGAATAGAGGTGAGCTCGTGAAATGGCTAAGAAGGGTGGCAGTAGACACATTAAGGCGATTGCCGCACCAAGACTTTGGCCAATTCAAAGGAAATCTAAGGTTTTTGTAGTTAAATCAATGCCGGGGCCGCATTCCCTTGAGATGTCGATCCCTCTTTTGGTTTTACTTCGAGACTTGTTGAAAGAAGTAAAGACTATAAGAGAAGCTAAAAAAGTTATAAAGACGAAGAAGGTTTTAGTTGATGGTAAGGCCGTAGTAGACGAAAAAAGGCCTATTGGTCTTATGGATGTTGTTTCTTTACCATCTTATGGAAAGTGTTATAGGATAACTGTTGACAGAAAGGGTAGGCTTAAGCCAATTGAAATACCGAAAGAAGAAGAAAACCTAAAAATCGTTAAAGTGATTAAAAAGATAACGGTAGGTAAAGATAAATTTGGCTTAACATTTCATGATGGCTCTTATCTTGAGCTAGGTTCTGAATTTCCAGTAAAAGTTGGGGACTCAGTACTTGTTTCTCTTCCTGATCGAAAAGCTATGGAACTTCTGCCTTTTTCTGCCGGTTCGATTTGTTTTGTCTTCTCTGGTTCTTCTTCTGGTGTAATCGGTAAGATAATAAAAATAGAACCTTCTTCTTTGAAAAGAAGGTCAATAGTTGAAGTTGAAACTGAGGACGGTAAAAGAATTGCGACTGTAAAAGACTACGTTATTATTGTTGGAAAGGATAATGTTCCAAAGGTGAAAGTATTATGAGTTCGCTAGCTCAAGAAGTAAGAGAAAATCCAATGTTAAAATTAAGAGTAGAGAAAGTAGTCGTTAATATTGGGGTTGGAAAGTCTGGTGAACCATTAGAAAAAGCTAAAACAGTTCTTTCTTTAATAACTGGTAGTAAAAAAGTTTCAGAAAGGAAAGCGAGAAAAACAATCAAAGAGTTTGGAATAAGAAAGAAAGAACCAATAGCTGCAGTTGTAACTTTAAGAGGTTCCTCTGCTAAAGAGTTTCTAACTAGGGCTTTCAGCGCAATTGGAAAGAGGTTAAAATTTTCTTCAATTTCAGGAAGAACACTTTCGTTTGGAATAAAAGAACATATACTCTTACCTGGTGTAAAATATGATCCTGCGTACGGTATATTCGGCATGGACATTTCTGTTACATTCGGAAGACCTGGTTATAGAATTATTTACAGAAGGAGAAGGCGAAGCAAGGTGGGAAAATCTGCTAAAATCAGCGAAGAAGATGTAGCAAAATACTTATTTGAGGAGTTTGGCATCGAGGTGGTAAAATAATGGCAAAATTAAAGCCACCTAAGAAAAGAAATTTCGGTAAAGCTGCTCATCCCTGTGTAAGGTGTGGTACTTATAATGCCGTTATAAAAGTTTATGGACTGTACTACTGTAGACACTGCTTTAGAGAGCTAGCCCCTTCTCTTGGCTTCAAAAAATATATGTAGGTGATGAAGATGACTCTAATGGATCCCCTTTCGAATGCTCTTGTTGCAATACAGAATGCTGAAGCCAGAAACCAAAAAAGTTGTACAATTGCTCCTGGGTCAAACTTAATCGGGAACGTTCTAAGAGTGCTTCAAAAGAATGGCTACATAGGAGAGTTTGAATTCATAGATGATGGAAAATCGGGGATGTTCAAAGTTCAACTGTTGGGTCGAATAACGAAATGTAGGTCTATTAGGCCAAGGTTTAGTGTTAAACATAACGAGTATCTGGAGTGGGAAAGAAAGTTGCTACCTGCTTACAATGTTGGTGTAATTATTGTTTCTACTCCAAAAGGTGTTATGTCTCATAGAGAAGCCCAACAACAAAACTTAGGAGGGAGGTTGCTTGCCTATGTATACTAAAGCAAAACAGATAGTAAGCATAACTCTAAAGATTCCTGAAAATGCTAGCCTAAGTGTTGAAGGAAGCGTGGTTGTTGTAAAAGGCAAATTGGGAGAACTTAGAAAAGATTTTTCGAAATCAAGAGTATGGTTTGAACTAAAAAATAACGAACTTTACATCTTTACCGATCAAAAAGGAAGAAAAGGTAAGGCTTTAGTCGGTACCATCCGTAAAAAAATCATAAATATGATCACTGGAGTAAACAGAAAGTATGTTGTAAGACTAAAAGTTGCCCATTCTCACTTCCCAATAACTGTTAAAGTTGATAAAGGCTTCGTAAGGATTGAGAACTTCATGGGAGAAAAAAGTCCAAGACTTGTAAGAATTCCAGAGGGTGTTGAAGTCCAAGTAAAAGGGCAAGACATCACACTTAGTGGTCTTGATATAGATTCTGTAACGCTTTTAGGTGGAGCATTAGAAAATGCAACAAGGGTAAAGGATAAAGATCAAAGAGTGTTTCTTGATGGGATATACGTACAGAGTAAAGGTTATGAGTGAATGGAGGTGATCGTCTTGTCAAGTGATACAAATTTAAAAGAAGTTAAAAAGAAACTAAAGCGTTTACTAAAAGAAAAGAAAAAAATCCCGAAGTTCATAAGGCAAGAAAGCTGGAGGTACGCTAGGCTTAAGGAATCGTGGAGAAGACCAAAAGGAATAGACAACAAAGTGCGCTTGGAAGTAAAGGGGTGGCCAGCACGAGTAAAAATAGGCTACAGATCTCCAAAAGATATTCGAGGTCTTCATCCGTCGGGTTTAAAGCCTGTACTCGTTCAAAACAAGGATCAGCTTTCGGAGCTGGAGAAAATAAAAGAAAAAGTAATAGTCGTAATTTCTTCTAAAGTTGGAAGAAAGAAAAAAAGAGAAATAACTGAAATGGCCAAACAACTGGGACTTAAAGTTTCCAACCCATATAAGGAAGAGGTGTTCGAGTAGAAATGAGCATAAAAACAGTAAAGAGGTTAGCCGCTTCAATTTTGAAAGTTGGTACTTCAAGAGTTTGGCTTGATCCTGAAAGGCTTGAGGATTTTAAAGCTACGTTAACAAGAGCGGAGGTTAGGAAGTTGATAAAAGATGGCGCGATAAAAGTTAGACCTGCTTCAACTCCTTCGAGAGGCAGAAAAAAGGAAGCTAAGAGCAAAAAGTCTAAAGGGCGGCGAAGAAGTTACGGGAGCAGAAAAGGTAAAAAGAGTGCTAGAATTTCAGAGGCTCAAAGTTGGATCGCAAGAATTAGAGCACAAAGAAAATTATTGAAAGAACTAAGAGACAGTGGTAAAATCGATAAGTCCACCTATAGGGAACTCTACCTTAAGGCAAAAGGTGGTGCGTTTTACTCAAAGAAAAATCTTTTAGACTATGTTAATAACCTAATAGCGCAAGGTGAAGTTAACAAATGACTGGTATAAGAAGATTAGCTCTTAAACGAAGAAGATTAAGACTGACTAACTATAGACTAAGAAAGAGTTTAATTCTCTCTAAAAAGCCAAGGTTGGTAGTGCGGTCTTCAAATAAGTATATATATGCTACACTAACTATCAGTAAACCTGAGGGCGATCTTGTTCTAGTCAGCGCGAACTCAAAAGAGCTGAAGAAGTTTGGTTGGAATTTGAGTTTTAAGAACCTGCCTGCTGCATATTTAACTGGAGCTTTACTTGCTAAAAAGGCCTCAAAAAAAGAAATAACGGAAGCTGTTTTAGATATCGGTCTCTCTTCTCCGACGAGGGGAAATAGAATTTTTGCGCTCGCAAAAGCATGTAACGACTTTGGTCTAAAAGTTCCATTAAAAGAATCTGTTGTTCCTGATGAAAGTAGAATTAAAGGCGTGCATATTGCTAGCTATATGAAAAAGTCTACACAAGAACCTCAATTTTCGAAAGTTAAAAAAGTTTTAAGTTCTCCAGATGAGGTCGTTGAGATTTTTGAAAAAACTTTAGAAAAATTAAAGGAGGTTAAGTAGTTATGTCGTCCAACGAGAATTCTGTGTCACAAGAAACGTATGATGAAGGTCTTTCGCTGGTTAAGGCTGGTCAAATAACTACAATAGAAGAATACTTTGAAAGAGGTTACAAAATTAGGGACCCGCAAATTGTTGATCTTCTGCTTTCAAAGCAAAGAGAAGAACTTGTTGCGCTATCACCTGTTCAAAAGCAAACTGATGCTGGTGAGAAAACGAGAATAAGAGCAGTAGTGGTTATAGGTGATGAAGAAGGTCATGTTGGAGTTGGTTCTGGGAAAGCTACCCAAGTGAACGATGCAATTGCTAAAGCTTCAAGAAAAGCAAAACTGAATATAGTTCCAGTCAGACGAGGATGTGGGTCGTGGGAATGTAAGTGCGGTCAGCCTCACTCAATTCCGTTTAGAGTAGATGGAAAAGAAGGTTCTGTAAAAATAGAACTATATCCTGCTCCAAAAGGACTAGGCTTAGTTGCTGGAGACACTATGAAGGTGGTCTTAAGACTCGCTGGTATAAAGGATGTTTGGTCAAGATCTGAGGGCGATACATCAACTTCTATCTCTTCTGTGTTCGCAACTTATAAGGCACTAAAGAAAACTTATACTTTTATAACTCCAGAAGAATGGGGTGTTTAGCTAGATGGCTCAAGTTTCTGAAGTTGAAAAGAAAAGCACTAACGCTGAGATTAGAGGTCTTATACTTGCTATTAGGACAAAGGGAGACCTCAACATAAGAAAAGACATGAGATATACGCTCCAACTTCTGAGACTAAAAAAGGTTCATTCCGCTTCTCTCTTAAGACCAAGTCCAGAGACCCTGGGTATGCTTCAAAAGGTGAAAGATTTAATCGTCTTTGGAGAAGTTGATGAAGATACCTTAGCTCTTTTACTCGAAAAGAGGGCAAGAATTTCCGGCAATCTTAAACCAACCTTAGATTATTTTAATAAAAAGTTTGGAGTAAGTAGCTTCAAAGAAATCGCTAAGAAGCTTATAACTGGCGAAATAAAAGATCTCAAGGCTCTTGGAATAAAACAATTTTTTAGACTCTCCCCTCCCTCTGGGGGCTACGTAGTAAAGCTAAAAAGTAAGACATTAAGAGGTAAGAAAAAAGTAGTAGGTAACATAGGTAAACAGATAAATTCTCTTGCGAGGAGGATGATTTGAAAGTTGCAATCTCAAGAGAAAAGCTTATTTGTTGATTTTCTAAGGTGACAACAAGAATGCCAACAGACCTAAGAAAAACTAGAAAGCTCAGAGGGAGTAGAACCCATGGTTGGGGTCAAGTAGGGCAACACAGAGACTCTGGTATGAAAGGAGGTCATGGTAAAGCTGGAAGGTGGGACCATAAATTCTTAATGTTCTATGAAAAAATAGGAAAAAAGAAAGGTTTCATCAAAAAACCCATTAGGAAAAAGCCGAAAACAATAAATCTAGGAGATTTAATCAAGTTGAACAAACATTTCAAGCAAGAAGGTGAAAATATTGTTATAAACCTCGCTAGTCTTGGGTACAGTAAATTGCTAGCAAAAGGCGATGCTCTTCGAAATATTCAGGTGATAGTTCCTTCCTGGTCTAAAAGGGCAGAAGAAAAATTAGCAAGAGTTGGCTCAATGGTTAAAAAACCATAGGTGTACTTTATGACCAGGTTCTTAGAAGTTACTGGAAAGCTCGGAAGACTTATTCCTGAAGTTTCCAAACCTAAAAGAAAACCTAGTTTAAATGAGAAGTTGATCTGGACTGCACTTGCGCTAGTGATCTACCTCATAATGGGATTTATAGATCTATATGGTATACCTGCTCAAACGGCTGATCCTCTTAGGCAACTAAGAGTGCTGATAGGTGGTGCCAGAGGAACGGTAGAAGAACTTGGAATAGGTCCGATAATTACAGGAGGTCTAATATTACAGTTATTGGTGGGTTCTGGAATAATATCTTATGATCAATCTGCAAGAGAAGATAGGGAGCTCTTTGCTGCTTCAAACAAACTTTTTTCTCTTATATTTGCAGCCTTAACAGCTGCTCTTTATGCTTTTGGAGGTACCTATGGCCAACTACCCATAAATACTAGAATAATAATCTTCTCTCAACTTACTTTTGCTTGTTTTATTCTCATCCTTTTAGATGAGATGCTGCAGAAAGGCTGGGGCTTAGGAAGTGGTATAAGTTTATTTATACTTGCAGGTGTAACAAAAGATATATTCTGGAAAACTTTTTCTCCGCTCGGACCAATGTCTGATGGTCTCGTCTATGGTTCAATTCTAGCTCTCATACAGTCAATTTTTTCCAAGAGCTTTACCCTTTCTTTCTTAGTCATCAGGAAAAACGACCCATACTTACCAACAATCTTTGAGTTAGTATTTACTATAATCCTGTTAGTGGTTTTAGTGTACTTAGACAAGATTAGCGTGGACATTCCTATCTCTTCTTCAAGAGCAAGAGGTTTTAGTGCAAAGTATCCAATAAAGTTACTGTTTGTTTCAACAATGCCAATAATAATGGCTGCTGCGATTTTTACAAATGTTATGCTTTTGGCTTCTTACCTTCAAAATAATCCCAGCTTGTCAAACTTTGGTTTGAAGAATTTTACTCTTGGTCCAATTTACATTCGTGAAATAACGCTTGGCTCCGTAATTGGACATCTAAATACAACTAACAACCAACCAATAGATGGCTTAGTATACTATACTGAACCTCCAAGAAACATACTTACTGCTCTTTCAGATCCAGTAAGAAGTATAGTTTATATTGCAGTTTATGTAGTTTTGGCAGTCGTATCTTCTGTTACATGGGTTATAGTTTCTGGTATGGACGCTAAATCTATCGCTGACCAACTTGTTCAATCTGGAGTTGTGCTTCCAGGGTTTAGAAGTTCTTCGAAAGCAATTCAAGTAGTGATTTCAGATTATTTAGATGCTGTTACTGTTTTTGGTGGTGCTGTAATCGGCCTTCTTGCTGGGATTGGTGATATACTTGGAGTTTACGGTGGCGGTGCTGGTTTGCTGTTGTCAGTTGGAATAGTTTATGGAATTTACGAGATGATAGCTAGAGAGCAAATCGAGCTTCTTTACCCAAGGCTTAAGAAGTTTATACCTAGGTAGGTTTTGTTTTTTACACCACAGTGGTAGAAGTGATACAAAAATCCTTTTAAAATACTACTTGAAGGTCCCCTTAGTAAGTAATGTCCAATGGAAAAATAGCTGTAGTAGTAGGTGTGTCCGGAGTTGGAAAGTCTACTTTATTAAACAAAATGATTAACATAGCTACCCTAGAGGGGGTGAAGCTTTCAGTAGTAAACATCGGTTCAATCATGTTAGACATTGCTTTAAATAGGAACCTAGCAAGGAGTAGAGACGATATTAGGATGCTGAGCCTCAGTGTTCAAGAAGAGCTAAGAAAGGCTTCTTACAGTAAGTTAGTTGAGCTAAAAAAGGTCAACGAATTAACCGTAATCGATACTCACTACTTAGTTAGGTCTAAGGGTGGTTATCTTATCGGGCTTCCTAAAAGCTTATTAGATTGCATTCAGCCTGAGTTTTTTGCAATAATAGAAGCTCCAGTAAGTGACATACTGAGAAGAAGACAGATGGATAAAACTAGAAATAGAGGAGAAGTTTCTCCTTATGAAATAGAAGTAGAGCAGTCTATAACTAGAAACTCTATCTTTGTCTTAGCAGCGCTTTATAATGCAAATGTTGTTAGGGTAATTAATAAAGAAGGTAAAGCTGATGAAGCTGCAAGAAAGCTTTTTAATTTCATAGTGAGGGGATAAAAGTTGAATTTGATGCAACTCATTACAAACCCTGTAATAGTTATTGCCATAATTTCGTTTGTTAACGTAGTACTTCAAACTTTAATCTCAAAGAAGTTCATGGATCCTAAGAAACTCAAACAGCTTAATGAAGAGTTAAAAGAATACACCTCCGCTCTGGAGGCTGCGAAAAAGGCTGGCGACAAAAAGCTTTTGAAACAACTTGAAAAGAAAGAAAAATATGTTAGTTCTCTCCAAAGTGAAATTACAAAAGCAACAACTTATCAAATGTTACTTTCATTAGCGTTAACACTTATAGTTTTTTACATGTTAAGTTATCTCTATAAACCTCAAGTACCAGTTGCCTTTATTCCAACCTTTCTTATCTTTCCTTCTAAAGACTCCAACTTTGTAAGCCTAGATTACATACTTTGGTTCATGATTTCTTCTATTTTCTTCTCTGTAATAGTTAGAAAACTTCTAGGCATGAGCTAAAAATGTCAAAGGCTAAGATAATTCCAAGAGGGCCAGTTATAATTTTTGGTGGGTTGCATGGAGTTGGAAAGTCAACTTATGCAAGGATGATTTCAGAGAAATTTAAACTTGATTATGTTTCTACAGGAACTATGTTTAGGAAGCTTGCATCAGAAAAAGGTCTTTCACTAACAGAGCTATCTCAACTCGCATCAAAAGATCCTTCAATAGATAAAATGATAGATGAAATGAGTAAGGAAAGGATATTAAGGGGAAACGTAGTTTTTGATAGTCTATTGGCTCCATTTTTAGCAAGAGATGTTGAATCTTTTAAAATTTATCTCTTTGCTCCTCTAGAAGTTAGAATAAACAGGATAGCTAACAGAGACCTAAAGCCAAGTGAACAATCCTGGAACGAAACTATTCTAAGAGAAAAACTTGAGATAAAAAGGTTCAAAGAATACTATGGTTTTGACCTAAATGACACTTCTTTCTACAACTTAATGCTTGATACCTCTTTGTTTGACGTTGAAGGTAACATTAAAATCTTAGAGTCTGCAGTAGGCGTCTATCTAGAAAGGAGGTGGAAAAGTTGGCTTTAATATCAGTTGGGAGGATATGCGTCAAAACTAAAGGAAGGGATGCAGGCAAAAGGTGTGTTGTAGTTTCAATAATCGACGATAACTTCGTTTTAGTAACTGGACCGAAAAAGCTAACTGGAGTCAGAAGAAAAAAAGTAAACATAAAGCATCTTTTCCCGTTACCTAAGCACATTCGTTTGCCAAAAGATGCAAGCGATGAAGTTGTTCTCTCTGCTCTTGAAAAGAACAACCTAATTGGGTACATGAAAGGTGAAGAAGTAATTGAATCAAAGAATATTGAAGAAACCGAGGAGGCTAGTAGTTCTTAGTGATTCAGAAACTTCGTGGGATTATGGCTATAATCCTAACCAAAGGCCGATAAATGAGCTCTTAAACATGGGCTGTGTTATACTTGACAAACAGAGGGGACCGACTAGTCACGAAGTAACTAGCGACTTAAAGAAAATCTTAAATTTAAGGAAGGCTGGGCACACTGGGACCCTAGAAATTAAGGGGAAATCCCAATGTGTCCGGTATTCTTATAGTGCTTCTCGGAAACTCCACTGGTTTAGTCTCATACCTTCACTTGTTTGGCAAGGAATACGTTGGAGTAGGTGAACTTCATTGCGACTTTTCAAGACAGGAATTACTAGATTCTATAAAGCTTCTAACTGGAAAAATATATCAACGCCCTCCATTAAGATCTTCTGTTAGCCGAAGAATAAGAGTACGTGAAGTCTATTACTTTGATTTGTTAGAGATAAAGGAAAGACGGTTTCTGTTCAGAGTTGGTACAGAATCCGGTACTTACATAAGAAAGCTTATCCATGACTTAGGCTTAATCATGGGTTGCGGTGCCCATATGGTTGAACTTAGAAGGACAAAAGATGGCCCATTTGATGAATCAAGGGCAAAGTCATTATGGGATGTTTTGGTAGCGAAAAAACTGTTCGATGATGAACACGACGAATCTTACATGAGAGAAGTGATACTTCCTATAGAGCATGCTTTGTTTTCTTTTCCTTCTGTATATGTTAAAGATAGTGCTGTCTCTGCTTTGTGCCATGGAGCTAACTTGGCAATTGGGGGTGTTTCTTCGTTTGAAGAACCAATAAACAGAGATGAAATAGTTGCGGTAAAGACATTAAAGGGAGAACTTATTGGAATGGGCAGAGCAATGAGAACCTCTCAGGAACTAAAGACAATAAAAAACGGCTGGGCTGTTAAAATGGAAAGAATAATAATGAGAAGAGACCTTTATCCGAAGATGTGGTAGAACTAGTTATCGGCTTAAGAAGACTTAAGTTGCAATTTTGTTACTTAAATTAGTTATGGCGCCGAGGGTGGGACTTGAACCCACGAGGCGCGTTAGCGCCACAAGCTCTCCGAGTTAGAGCTCCAGGCTTGCCTAGTACCAAGCTCTAGAACCTCGGCCCAGTTCACGAATTATAAAGAGCTTAAATTTATACTTTATGTTTTTTTATCGAAGTGGATTGCTAGCCTTTAAAACCAATTAGTGAAAAGTCTATGTTTTGTTGATTCTGACGCCTTCTTCTATTCTTAAGGAAGTTTTTGGTAGTTTTAAATAAATTTAATATTGAACTTTACTAATTTTATTTTTAATTAAAAAATACTCAAAAAAGCTAAAGCTATATTTTTATTACTTCTACAATTATATAAATTTAAAACTTCCTTAAGCTAAGCTTACCTTATCCTCTTCTTCTCTCGTAACTATTCTTCCCGGAGTTCTGACAATTTCTTCTCCTATTTTTACTTTACCGTGAATAATCAGTTGTCTTGAATGGTGTAAGCTCTTAGCTAAGCCTTTTGCAAATACTATTGACTGAAGTCTTCTTGACAGAATTGATCTTACAGTCAAAGAAAGAACGTCATCCAAAGTTGAGTCTTCATTAACCAAGCTAAGGTTGTAAAGCCTTCTTATCAGTTCTTTTTCTTTCGCTGATCTCTCTTCTGGTGGTAAAGCTAAGTAAGACCTTGCAGCTCTTCTTATTCTTCTAAGGATAGAAGCTGCTAGGTAAAGCTCTCTCTTTGACCTAAGCCCAAATTCGCCGATTAGCTCAAGTTCCATTGCTATCCTTTCTTTGTCCCAAGGTTGCTTTGGTTTTACAATTTCACTTCTAATTCTTCTCGGATCTCCCATCTTAGTTCACCTACTTTTTCTCTCCACCTTTTTCACTTTGACCTTTTTGCTCAGAAATTGCCTTTCTAGCAACTCCTACCGTCCTTCCTTTCCTTCCAGTTGTTCGTGTGTGTTGTCCTCTAACTTTCAAGCCTAAAGCATGCCTTATTCCTTTCCATGAATTTATCCTTTTCATTCTTTCTATATCTTCCCTAACTGCAAAGTCTACGTCAGACCCTACAAAGTGCATATTTTGGCCTGTTACTGGATCTCGCCTTCTATTGAGCATCCACTCTGGAATTCCGTATTTTATTGGGTTTCTCATAGCATCTTCTAGTTTTGCAACTTCGTCTTCGGAAAGATAACCTATTCGCGTTTCACTTGGTATTCCAAGAATCCGTACAATAGCGTTTGCAAAGCTAACTCCTACTCCTTTTATTCTGCTAAGTCCGTATATTACCTTTAGTTTTCCATCTAAGTCGACACCTGAAATTCTAACGATTGGTCTAAACTCTTTCTGCTCCGACATAGTTCTTTCACCTCATAACACAATTCATTTTACATTCTCCTTCCTCTTCTTCCTCCAGGTCTTCTTGTTGTATCATGAGGTATTGGCGTAACATCTTCTATTCTTCCAATTATAAACCCACTTCTTGCCAATACTCTTATGGCCGATTGTGCTCCTGGACCTGGTGTTTTTGGGCCATGCCCTCCTACCCCTCTAACAAGAATGTGGATGTGTGTAATTTTCATTTTCTTTAGTTTTTCAGCTACATCAAAAGCTGACCTCATGGCCGCATATTGGCTAGGTTTTAATCGGTCTGCTTTTACTTGCTGTCCGCCGCTTGCAATAGCTAAAGTTTTTGAGCCGCTTAAGTCTGTAGCATGAACTATAGTATTGTTAAAGCTTGAGTAAATATGTACTACAGCCCATCTTTCTTCTCTTTTACTCATTCGCAGTAGGTCAAAAGTTAGCTTTCCTGCTTATAAATCCATCGTTAGTTTAAAATGAAAAATAAAGCTCCTTTTAAAGGTTTATTAACATCTCAGAAGCTTTGCTTGAGACAAGCATGGACATTGAAGTTTTAAAAAGTGAGCAAGCTGTTCTTAAGTTTAGGTGGAGTAATACAAACGCTTCTTTAGCTAATGCCCTCAGAAGAGTAATAATAAGTGAAGTTCCAACACTTGCTATAGAAGATGTAATTTTCTTCGAGAATGGAAGCCCAACGAGTGACGAGCAAATTGCTCATGTTCTCGCAATGATTCCTTTAACAACCCCTCGCGATAAGTATCTCCCTCCAGATAGGTGCGAAGAAGCCGAAAAAGAAGGGAAAAAATGTAGAGTTGTTCTAACACTTGAGGCTAGAGCTGAAAAAGAGCCACTTTGGGTAACGTCTTCTATGCTTATCTCTGAGGATGAGGAAGTTAAACCTGTGAATCCAAACATAAGGATTACTAAACTTCCTCCTGGAAGGTCAATACGACTAGAAGCTCACGCCGTGCTTGGAAAAGGAAAAACACATGCGAAGTTCCAACCTGGGCTAGCTTACTATAAGTTTCAACCAGTTATAAAAGTGGACTACGCGCTGTGTACTGCTTGTTCTACTTGTGTTGATGTTTGCCCGCGAAGTATTTTAAAAATGGAAGGCAACCGGGTTGTAGTGGTGGCCCAAGACGAATGCTCTTTCTGCAATCTTTGCGTCGATAAATGTCCAACAAAACCAAAGGCGATAGAAGTTTCTTATTTAAAAGATACTGTAATTTTTACTGTAGAATCCAACGGAAACATGTCTCCAGTTGAAATATTGGAAGAGGCCATAAGCGTTTTTAAAGAAAAGTTCAATAACATCAAAGTAAAGACATTAGGTGAGGAAAAGGTTGCCAAGTAAAAGCTTCTCAGAATCGAGAATGTCCCTAATAGCTAAGGTCAAGAAATACTCTAAAACATCAAACTTTTGGAAGTCTGTCGAAAAGTTTGCACTAAAGCCAAGAAAAACATTACCAGAGGTTAACTTAAACAAGCTTAACAGATTAACTTCTCCTAACGAAGTTGTGTTTGTGCCTGGGAAAGTTCTCGCTGGTGGGGGTACCCTAAAACATCCTCTTCAGGTTGCTGCATTCTATTTTTCCAAAGCAGCTGTTAGAGCAATCACACAAGCAGGAGGAAAAGTTATAAGCATAGAAAAACTTCAAGAGCAGAATCCGAATGGTAGTAAGGTGAAAATAATTGTCTAGCTTAAGCTTAGTGCCTAAAGAAAAGCTTGTGATAGATGGTAGTGGACTAATCTTAGGGCGACTTGCGTCTAAAGTAGCTAAATTTTTACTCGAAGGTTATGAAGTTAGTGTAATAAATATAGAAAAAGTCGTTATTTCAGGAAAAAGAGATTCAATATTTAAAGAACATGAAAAATTTTTAGAGATAAAAAGTAAAGTGAACCCAAAATATACGCCTAGGCACTATCGTAGACCTGATAACATGTTTAGAGCTACTGTTAGAGGAATGCTGCCTAGAAAAAAGCCTAAAGGAAAGGTTGCGTTTGGCAGATTAAAAGTATTCATAGGTTCTCCAGGAAACGTTAAGGGTAAAAAAGTAGAAATCCCAGAAGCTTCTTCTGAAAGGCTAAAAAGTAGCTTTATAACTTTAGGCGAACTAGCAGCAAGGTTTGGATGGAAAGGGGTGTAAGGTAAATGCCTGCTGGAAGAAAGCTTCCATTAACGGTTTCTGCTTCCATAAAAACTTCTCGAGCTAGTGCTACATTTAAACCGGGAAAGGGATCAATAAAAGTAAATTCCTTCAATTTAAATGCTTGGGGTACAGAACTACAAAGACAGCTCGCACTCATACCTGTTAAGTTACTTCCAGATAAATTCAAGGATGTAGATGTAGAAATTAACGTTCGCGGTGGTGGCCCAATTTCCCAAGCAAGGGCTGTCATGGTTGCACTAGCTAGAGGAATTTCACGCTGGACACGACTTTCTGGAGTAAAAAAAGTCCTTGAGTCTTATGAGGAACACCTTATTTCAGGTGATCCAAGAAGGACAGAACCAAAGAAATTTGGAGGTCCTGGTCCTAGAAGGAGGTTTCAAAAAAGTTATAGGTGATGTACTATGATAGTACCAGTCAGATGTTTCACATGTGGGAAAGTTATAGGAGATAAGTTTGATGAGTTTGTTGTAAGAGTCAGAGAAAAACATGAAGATCCTGAAAAGGTTTTAGATTCTCTTGGCTTAACTCGTGTTTGTTGTAGACGAATGGTCATGTCTGCATTTGAGTATATAGACGATGTTATTGCCTATGAGGAGGGGTTGAAAAGACAATGAGCGATAGTTCGCATGCAGAAACTAAATTGCTGGTTCCAGCATCTCAGTATATGCTCGCAGGTGTGCACATAGGCACTACTGTTGCAACAAAAGAGATGAAAAGGTTTGTAAAGTTAAGATCTGCAGATGGGCTGAACATGTTTGACATCGAGAAAATAGATGAAAGGCTA
Source organism: Nitrososphaerota archaeon (assembly GCA_011605715.1). Taxonomy (GTDB): domain Archaea; phylum Thermoproteota; class EX4484-205; order EX4484-205; family JAAOZO01; genus JAAOZO01. The sequence continues at coordinate 18,823 of JAAOZO010000150.1, forward strand.
AGGATTGCTGCTAAAGCGATAGCGCGATACGATCCAACTAAAGTTATTGTGGTTTCGACAAAAGAATATGGGACTAAGCCAGTTGAAAAGTTTGCCCAATACACTGGTGTTGTTGCAATAACTAAGAGGTTTCCACCAGGGATTTTCTCTAATCCAAAAGTAAGTTACTATCGTCCAGCATCTCTTGTTTTCATAGTTGATCCAAAAGTAGATGATAAAGCAGTAAGAGAGGCTTCTATAGTAGGAATACCTGTAATTGCTCTCTGCGACACTGACAACTCATGTTCAAATATAGACTTAATAATTCCAGCTAACAACAAAGGACGGAAGTCCTTAGCACTAATATTTTGGATACTGGCTAGGGAAGTATGCCGGGCTAAGGGTATTATTGCACCAGATGCTAGTCTTCCAGAACCTCCTTCAGCTTTTGAATATCCTTTAGAAGAAGTTGAACCTGTTGAACAAGAATGAGTAAAAGAAACTCGATACTTGCTGGAAGTTGGTACCCTGCTTCTAAGGAAAATTTGCTGAAAGAAATAGAATCTTTGTTTCTTGGCGAGTTTGGACCTGGAAAGTTACCTAGGTTGGGAAACTACAACGATAATCTGGTAGCATTAATTTCTCCTCATGCTGGCTATGTCTACTCTGGACAAGCTGCAGCCTGGAGTTACTACGAATTAGCCAAGCATGGACCTAGAGATCTTGTAGTAATCGTTGGTCCCAACCATTCTGGCATTGGTTCTGGAATTTCAGCATCGTCGTTCAGAAAGTGGGAGACGCCGTTGGGAAGCTTAGAGGTTGACCTTGATTTTTCTAAGGAATTGGCTAAAAATTTTGAAAGTTTAGATTTTGACGATGCGGCGCATGCCAGAGAGCATTCAATCGAAATCCAATTACCCTTTCTACAATATATCTATGGTAGTTCATTTAAGATAGTTCCAATATCTATTTGGCTTTATGATTTAAACTTATCAATAAAACTCGGAGAGTCAATTGCAAAAACAATTAAAGATTGTGATAAAAAAGCAGTAATTATTGCTTCAAGCGATATGACTCATTACATGCCTAAAGAAGTTGCAGAAACAAGAGATAAGAATACTTTAGAGGCAATCCTCTCTTTAGATGAGTTTAAAACTTGGAAAGTTGCAAGTGAACTTGAGTCTCTATGCGGGCTCGCTCCAGTGATTTCTGCAATGAAAGCCGCAAAAGTGCTGGGCGCAAAGAAAGCTGAGGTTTTAAAGTATTATACTAGTGGAGATGTGACGGGGGAAAAAGATGCCGTAGTTGGCTACGGTTCTGTTGCATTTAAAAAGAGTTAATTAGAACTTAAAAGCAACTGATCATATTAAGATCATATTAATGTAAACTTTCGTCTTTTTATTAAAAAAGTTTTCTAAAGGCTAAACACAACTTTTAAATCTTGTAAGTTACATCTCTTGGCTCATGCCTGAACACTATGCTGTAGCAGAAGCTCCAACCAAGGTAATAATTTCAGGTGAGCATTCCGTTGTTTATGGCTATCCTGCACTCGTTATGGCTATTAATCTTAGAACCAAAGCCAAAGTTAGAGTTTTGGATGAAAACAAAATTTTTGTAAAGTCGTTAAATTATGGCGAGCTCGTTCTTGATTTAAAATCCTCTTCTTTTTCTGGTAATAAGGCTCTTCTTCCTGCAGCTTCAGTAGCAAAATCTATTCTAGTTGAAGAAGATTACAATGGAGGTATTTCGATTGAAACGTATAACGAAGCTCCAAAGTCTTCTGGTCTTGGATCTTCAGGTTCTACTTTTGTTTCAGTAGCAAGGGCTACTTATCTTGCGTTGGAGAAAGAACCAAGCTATAGCGAACTTTTTGAAAAAGCAATGATTGGTGAAAAAATGGTGCACTTAAATCCAAGTGGTGTTGACGTCGAAATTGCGATAAAGGGTGGTTTACTGAAATACATAAAGGGTAAAGGTTCTGAAAAAGTTGACTTAGAGTACAACTTGCCATTGTTAGTTGTCAATAGTGGATATGAAAGAAATACTGGCCTTATGGTAAAAAGGTTCAGAGAAAGCTTAGAAAGTTCAGTGTACATGAAAAATTTATTATTTTATATTTCAAATGTAACTGAAGAAGTAGAAAAAGCATTAAAGGAAAGAAACTTAAAATTAGCCGGAGTTCTTTTAACAGCAAATCATCTAGCTTTGTCTAAGTTTGGTGTTTCTAACGAGAAGCTGGATGACATTGTTGGTTTTTGTATATCTAGTGGCGCATTTGGTGCAAAACTCACAGGAGCTGGAGGTGGTGGAGCAGTTATTGCACTTTCTGAAGAAGAAAAACTTAAGGTTATTTCTGAAGCCTTAAGTGCCCGTGGCATTAGAAGCTTCTTAGTCAGGAAAAGTGAAGAAGGTGTAAGATGTTGGAAGGAATAACTATAATTAAGCTTGGAGGAAGTATAATAACTGATAAAACCGTTCCATTTAAAATTCTATATGATAACATAGCTGACATTGCTGAACAGATTGCTAAGTATGGAAGAAGAAACCTCTTGTTGGTTCATGGAGGTGGCTCTGTAGGTCATTATTTAGTTGAGAAATTAAAGTTCAATGAAAAAGAAGCACAAGATCCAAAGGCAATTTCAACTATAATATACGAAATGGATAATTTAACCCAAACAATATCAAAAACCTTCTTAGAGTTCGACGTTCCTGTAGTAGCACTTCAAACTCATTCCATTGCTTTTTTGGGCGAAAGAGGTATAGTGCTAGACCCAAAATTCATTTTAAATTGGCTAAGAAAAGGTCTAATTCCTATTTTAAAGGGCGACATAATACTTGGCTATGATAGCTTAGCAAGAGTTATTTCAGGAGATGTTATAGTTTCAGAACTAGCTAAACTTAATGAGGTGAGAAAAGTTATCATGTGTTTTGATCAGGATGGTATCATAGGTAAAGACGGAAGTATTATAAAACAACTAAGCTTAAAGTCAAACTTTGAAGAATTAATTTGGTCGACTGGTAAGTATGACGTCACCGGCGGGCTTAGAGCTAAATTGAACGCTATGGCTCCAATAGTAAGTTTGAAGAAAGAGGTTTATTTCATGAACCCAAAAAGAAATAGGTTGCTTAATGCTCTGGTGGAAAAGGAATTTAAAGGGACTAAACTAGTAGAGTGACCTCAATGAAGATCTCTAACAGAAAATATGAACATCTAAAGATTGCTACAAAATATCCTAAGCAGGACTCTTACACTGGCTTTGAAGATGTTTTACTTGTTCACGAAGCCCTTTCTAATTTTAACTTTTCAGACGTAGATACTTCTATATTTTTTATTAAAGAAAATATATCTATGCCATTGTTAATTTCTTCGATGACGGGAGGGTTTAAAGAGGCTGAAAAAGTTAATAGAAGATTAGCAGAAGCTGCGCAAAGGAATCTGATCCCTATTGGTGTTGGGAGTATAAGGGCTGCTATTGAGGAAAAAAAATTCATTAAAAGTTATTCAATAGTTAGAGAGGTAGCTCCAGATGTTCCAGTTATCTCAAACATAGGAATTCAGCAATTGGTAAAAGGTGGTGTTAGTCTTGCAGAAGAAGCGGTAGAACTTATTAACGCCGATGCTTTAGCTATTCACTTGAACAAGCTTCAAGAACTAATAATGCCCGAGGGCGAACCAAATCAAAGTGGAGCAGTCGAAGTACTAAGAGAAGTCATAAGAAAATTAAAAGTTAAAGTCATAATAAAAGAGACTGGTTGTGGGATCTCAAAGGAAGTTGCATTATTAGCAAGTCATTTAAAAATTAATTATGTTGATGTTGGAGGTTCTGGAGGGACTAATTTTGCAGTTATAGAAGGAATAAGAGCAAAGAAAATAAGAGATGTTGAAAAACTAGAACTTTCAAAAAAGTTTTCTTCCTGGGGTATTCCTACCGCAATTAGTGTCTTAGAAGCTAAGTCTGTTGGAGGCATAGAAGTAATTGCTTCTGGAGGTATAAGAAATGGTCTAGAAGTTGCAAAGAGTATAGTATTAGGCTCTTGCTGTGCTGGAGTTGCTAGGCCCCTCCTTGAAGCAGCAATAAAAGGTCCAAAGTTTCTAGAAAAAACTATAAACAGATTTAAGAATGAGCTAACGGCTACTATGTTCTTAGTTGGCGCTAGGAGTGTCGAAGAGCTAAAAACAAAGCCTTACGTTTTAACAGGAACAGTTAGAGATTGGGTAATTCAAAGGAAGCTAACTCAAAGTTAAATAAGTGTTTTTGCTCTTAAAGTGAGAACATTAAAATGAGCCTCGGTGAAGTAAAGAAACTGGCGCTTCAATTAGCTTTAGAAAACGCCTCTAAATTTGGGAAAGCTAAGTCTTCTATTATAGTAGGGCACATACTTGCTAGGGACCCAAGTTTGAAGCAAAGATTAGAAGAAGTAACTAAGATAGCAGACGAAGCTTGTCAAGAAGTTAATTCCATGTCTTTAGAACAAATTAAATACAAACTGCAGGAGTTAGGCCCTCCTCCACCAGTTAAAAGAGAACCAAAAAAGCACGAACTCGAACTTCCACCAAATCCAGAAATCCCGGGCTATATTTTAAGATTTGCACCAAATCCTGATGGCCCACTCACGCTAGGAAATGCTAGTCCTGCGATTTTGTGTAGTTTCTTTGCAAACAAGTACAAAGGGAAGTTTATTTTGAGGTTTGAGGATACTTCTCCCTCTATTAAGCCACCTCTCCAAGAAGCATACAACTGGGTCATCGAAGATCTAAAATGGCTTGGTATCATACCTGATGAAATCCACTATCAGTCAGACAGACTTGAGATATATTATAATTATGCAGAGAAGTTAATTAAGATGGGGCGTGCATATGTGTGTACATGTAAGCCAGAAAATTTTAGGAAATACATAGCAAAGAAACAACCATGTCCTCATAGGGAGCAAAGCGTAGAGACTAACTTAAAACTTTGGAACATGATGCTTGAAGGGAAATTTCTGCCTGGTCAAGCAGTCTTTAGAGTAAAAACCGATTTAAATCATCCTAATCCTGCAGTTAGAGATTGGCCTGCTTTAAGAGTAGACCTTTCTCCTCATCCAAGAACAGGCACTAAGTATAAGGTCTGGCCGTTGTATAATTGGTCTTGCGCTATAGATGATCATGAAATGGGCGTAACTCATGTTATAAGGGGAAAAGAGCACGCAACAAATGAAATAAGACAAGCCTTTATTTTTAATTATTTTGAGTGGAAAAAACCAATAACTGTAAACAACGGAAGAGTAAAGTTAGAGGGTTCTGTACTAAGTAAGTCAAAAATTATAAGAGGAATTAAGTCTAAAGAATTCTTAGGTCCTGATGACCCAAGGTTAGGGACTCTCATGGCTCTTAGGCGAAGAGGATTTAAACCAGAAGTAATAAAAAAGATAATTCTTGAACTTGGTTTGAAGCCTGTAGAAGCAACATTAAAATGGGAAAACATATATGCCCAAAATAGGGCCGCTATCGACAAAGATACTCCAAGGTTCTTTTTTGTTAAAGATCCTGTTGAAGTAAAGATTAGTAATTTTCCGCCAGTTGAAGAAGTCATCTTGCCAAACCATCCTGACAATAAGAATTTAGGTAACAGAAAAATTAAGCTTTCAAGAAATGAAAAAATATTTATTGCAGCAGAAGATGCAAAAAACTTAAAGTCGAGTGAAGAAATCAGGTTAATGAATCTTTTTAATGTTATCGTAGAAGAAGAGTTTAGTGGCGAAGTGGTGAAAGCAAAATTTCTGAGTACCGAAGCTAAATCAAGACAAGCTTCTCTAAAATTAATTCAATGGGTTGCTTCTGAGTCTTCTATAAAGGCTAAAGTTCTAATGCCAAGTGCTGAGTATGCTGAAGGATTAGCCGAAAGTAACCTAAAGGTTGTAGCGCCTGGATCTATTGTCCAGTTCGTGAGGTTCGGTTTTGTTAAAGTAGAAGATTTTAGCGATAACCAAGTGGCATGTGTTTTTACTCACAATTAAGGCAAAATCTACTAAAGAATAACGCCTTTTCACACTTTAAGTTTTCTAACTTATTAAGAACTTTATAAGACAAAATTCCCTAAGCTTCCTATATGCTTAGCTCTTATTTAAGTTAAAATATGACAAAAAGGTTTATTATCCTCATTTTTGTATCTCGAGTTCATCAAAATTAAAGGTGTAGAAGAATATGCCGAAGTATAAAACAACAGAAGAGATCCTAAAGATAGCTAATAAAAGGGAAAATATAAGAGACATGGGAATAATAGCTCACGTAGATCATGGCAAGACTACTCTAAGCGATAGCCTTCTAGCATCCTCAGGGCTACTGTCTCCTTCTATGGCGGGTGAGGCCTTAGCACTAGATTACTTAAAGATAGAGCAAGAAAGGCAATTTACTTATAAAGCCGCAAATGTGTCTCTGTACCATGAGCTAAATGGTACTCCATACCTAATAAACATGATTGATACTCCTGGCCACATCGATTTTACCGGGTTTGTTACTAGAAGCTTAAGGGCAATAGATGGCGCTGTGGTAGTAGTTGATTCTGTAGAAGAAGTAATGGTTCAAACAGAAACCGTTACTAGACAAGCTCTCGAAGAGTATGTTAGACCTGTACTGTTTATCAATAAGGTTGATAGGCTAATAAAAGAGCTAAAGTTGTCATCTCAAGAAATAGAGTCGAAGTTTCTTCGTATAATAAGAGATTTCAACAAACTAATAGATCTCTATGCTCCTCCTGAGTTTAAAGATGCATGGAAAATTAATCCATTTAAGGGGAGTGTGGCTTTCGGTTCTGCAAAAGATAGGTGGGGTCTCACTCTAGATCTTGCAGCTAAAAAGGGGCTTAAATTTAGTGAAATTATTTCGGTGTACGAAAGAGGCGAACATACACGCTTGTCTCAAGAGTTCCCAGTTCATGAGACAATACTTAGTATGGTTGTTAATCACATACCTCCTCCAATTCAAGCACAAAAGTATAGAATTCCTAAGATCTGGCATGGTGATATAGATAGCGAGATTGGAAAAGCTATGATAAATTGCGATCCAAATGGTCCTATCGTCATGGTGGCTTCTCACATTAGAGTTGATCCTCAAGCTGGAGTAGTTGCTACAGGAAGGTTGTTTTCAGGTACTGTTTACAGTGGACAGGAAGTATACTTGATAGGTGCCAAGACTAAAAATAGGATACAACAAGTTGGTTTATACATGGGACCCTATAGAGAAGTAGTTGGTTCGTTACCCTCTGGGAATGTTCCAGCTCTTTTAGGACTTTCGGATGCAAGAGCTGGTGAAACAGTATCTTCTCTTCCTGACATTGTTCCATTTGAAAGCATAAAGTATGTTAGCGAACCTGTAGTAACAATAGCAATAGAACCAAAACATCCAAAAGATCTACCTGCTCTAGTTAATGAGATGAGAAAGCTAAGCATTGAAGATCCAAACTTAAGAATCCATATAAACGAACAAACAGGAGAATACCTATTAAGTGGAATGGGCCAACTACATCTAGAGGTCGCTTTAACTTTTATAAAAGAATCTGGGTTAGAAGTAGTTACCTCAAATCCTGTAGTAATATATAGGGAAAGTGTTATGGAGAAAGGAGGTCCTATAATGGTCAGATCTCCCAACGGCCACAACAAAGTTTCTATCGAAGTTCAACCTCTTGAGCCAGAAGTTTTACAAATGTTAAGTAGAGGTGAAATCACTGAATTTATGGACAACAAAGAAAGGGCAAAGTTACTTAGGAATGCGGGCTGGCCTGCTGATGATGCAAGAAACGTTTGGGCAATAAGTGAAAGTCTTAGCGTCTTTGTTGACGCTACAAAAGGAGTTCAAAGACTAGAACAGGTTAGTGGTTCAATGAGAATGGGTTTCATAGAAGCAATGTCTGAAGGTGTGCTAGCTAGAGAACCTGTAAGAGGCTTAAAGGTGCGTTTAGTTGATGCGACGATTCATGAAGATCCTGCTCATCATGGTCCAGGTCAAATAATTCCTGCAATTAAAAGAGGTATATACGCTGCTATGTTGCTTGCAAAACCTGTTTTACTTGAACCAATACTTAGAATTGACGTTAGAATTCCTGTAGAACAAGTTGGAAATGTTACAAGAGTTATTAACCAAATTAGAGGAAAAGTTGTTTCAGTTGATCAAAAGGGCAATATGACATATGTTGTTGGTGAGTTACCTGCCGCCGAATCCTTTGGCCTTTCAGAGACCCTGAGGAGTGCAACAGGAGGTAGAGCTTTTTGGGACACTTCATTCCTTCGTTGGGAACCAGTTCCTTCTTCAATTGTTCAGAACGTAATAGCTGAAATCAGAAAGAGAAAAGGACTACCACTGGAAACACCAAAATTGTCAGACTTTGTAGAGTAGTGCCTTCCTTAAAAGTAATTTTTACAAATAGAATCCAGGTACTTTTATTACTCTAATCTGTTTTTTGTTTATTTTTTCAATTTTGGTTAAAAAAGTTAAAACTCAAACATAGCTGACATCTAGCAAGTAGACTTCTTTCTTTTAAAATTTTTATTTTTGTTGCGTCTGTTCTGCCAATACTAGCCTGTCCCAATCCACATACTTAGTTACTAGGTCTTTTAGCATTTGCTTTAATTGTTTTTGAGCTTCTTCCTTTCCTAGCTGAGTAACATTCCATGTTACAAAAGGTGGGTAGAATGAGGCTTCCTTAAACTTCGGTTTTCCCTCCTTTACCTCAAATTTGATATAACCCAATTCTCTTATGTAACAATTTTCATTTGGGCAAAGAATGTCGATTTCATTTTGTTCCTTCTTTAGGAATAGTAATTTAAATTCAGATGCGTTTTCTATGTACCTCCCACAAGGACATTGCACCGTCATTTTTCCTTCATCTAGCTAAAAGCTAAAAAAGATAAATAAAAATCTTTCCTATGAACGTATTTTACTCAATATAAATTTATTTTTTTTAAGTAAAGCTTATAAGAGCTTTTGTTCTTATACCGTGGAGGGAGAGTTAAGTAAGGGGGTGAATGGTGAATGTCTCAAGTACCAGCTGCTGCTTTGGCTGGAACACCAATTCTCGTTCTTAAAGAAGGTAGTACAAGATCAAAAGGAAAAGAAGCACAAAGGAATAACTTCATGGCTGCTAAAACCATAGCTGAAGTCATCAAGAGTTCTCTAGGACCTCGCGGAATGGACAAAATGTTAGTAGACAGTCTGGGCGATATAACAATAACCAACGATGGTGCTACTATTTTAAAGGAAATGGAAGTTGAACATCCTGCTGCAAAGCTTATGGTAGAGGTTGCAAAGACAACAGATCAAGAAGTTGGCGATGGGACTACTTCTGCAGTAGTACTTGCAGGTGAGTTGCTAAGGAAAGCAGAAGAACTCCTAGATATGGATGTACATCCAACTATTATTGCTGAAGGATACAGAACAGCAGCAAACAAGGCTATAGAAATATTGAAAGAAATTGCTGTAAAGGTTGACCCAAAAGACAGAGCAATGCTAAAGAAAATAGCAATAACTTCTCTAGCAAGTAAATTAGTAAAAGAAAACAGTGAACAACTCGCCGATCTCGTAGTAGATGCAGTGTTAAAAGTAACTTCAGAACGAGACGGGAAACTTGTTGCAAGAATAGATGATATAAAAGTAGAAAAGAAGGCAGGTGGTTCAATTGCAGAAACGCAGCTGATTGAAGGAATAGCAATAGACAAAGAGGTTGTTCATTCAGGTATGCCTAAAAGAGTTCAGAATGCTAAGATAGCGCTAATTTCAAGCCCACTAGAAATTGAGAAAACAGAATTTGACGCAAAGATAAACATTGAGCGTCCAGAACAAATAAAGGAATTTTTAGATGAAGAACAAAGAATTCTAAAAGAAATGGTTGATAAAATAAAGGCAACAGGTGCAAATGTAGTCTTATGCCAGAAGGGTATAGACGATGTTGCTCAGTACTACCTTGCAAAAGCAGGAATTCTAGCAGTAAGACGTGTAAAGGAATCAGACATGGAAAAAGCTTCAAAGGCAACAGGCGCTAGAATTGTCAGTACGCTTGATGAGTTGTCTCCTGCTGACCTTGGAGAAGCTGAGCTTGTTGAAGAAAGAAAGCTCGGAGAAGACAAGTGGCTTTTCATAGAGAAGTGTAAGAATCCTCACTCAGTAACACTACTCATAAGAGGAGGCACTGAAAAAGTAGTTGATGAAGCAGACAGAGCGTTACACGACTCAATAAGCGTTGTAAAGGATGTAGTAATGAATCCATACATTGTCGCAGGAGGAGGCGCGCCAGAAGTGGAGTTAGCTTTAAGAATCAGAGACTTTTCTGAAAAAGTTCCAGGAAAAGAACAACTTGCAGTAAGAAAGTTTGCAGATGCTTTGGAGGTAATCCCATCAATACTTGCAGAAACCTCAGGAATGGATCCAATCGATACTCTAGCCGAACTAAGAAGGTTGCACGAAAACGGGAAGAAATGGGCAGGTGTCAATGCTATTCAGAGAAAAATCAGCGATATGTGGGAAGAAAATGTAATCGAACCAATGGTCGTTAAGCAACAGATCATAAAGTCAGCAAGTGAGGCTGCAAGCATGATCATAAGAATTGATGACATTATCGCTGCTGGCAGACCAAAAGAGAAACCCTCTGCACCAAAACCACCTGAAGAAGGTGGCGCAGGTCCCAGCGAATTCGAGTAAAACTTTTATACCTTTTTTCTTTATTTCTTTTTGTGCGGCCGTTGTCTAGTCTGGTAGGACTTCAGCCCCCCATTGCTTTTTAGGGGAACGCTGAAAGCCCGGGTTCAAAACTAAGTAGTGAAAGTCCCGGCGGCCGCACTTCTTACTTTTACGAGGGTAAGTAAAGTTAAGAACTTTCTAAGTTTCCTTTTAATAGGCCGGATTTCATCAAATGGGAGGAGGGTTGCTCTTCTTGTATTCGTTATTTTTCTTTACCCACCTTTTAAATTCCTCCTTTATAGGATACCTTTCGTAAAGTTCTTCTCTGATACTTTCAAATGACCTTATCGGTTTTTTAGCATATGATGCTGCTGTGAATACTTTATTGTTTTTTGATTCCATTATTACTCTTTCCATAACTTTTCTCCATTCTTTATCTCTAATTAAGTGATGATCTATGATTACTTCGTTAATATTTTTTGCAACAATTTTCATGTTTTCAATCCCTCTCAGTATGTCTTCTTCATCGACTGAAAAGCCTGATAAATAAGTTGGAGGCCCTCCCAAATAGACTAATTTCGGTTTTTCATCGATAATTGTTTTTAGTGTTTTACTGCTTATTGGTCCCTGTACGTCTGGAGCGAAGATAAATTTATCTTCATTTACAACAACTTCTATCATGTTCAAGTATCCAAGCCCAGAACTTTCTTCTCCATGTGGCGTACGACCTATAATCTTTATCAATACATCACCTCCAAGTTTTATTTCTTTATCATCTCCAATTATAACTTCTTTAGCGGTTTCTTTCAAAAATTTTTGAAAGTACCAGCCTCTAACTTTTTGTGAATAGTTTATGTAGTTTTCTATATCTTTTACTATAACTGTTTTGTCTTTAAATATGGCCTCAGACTCATTCTTATCACTCCAAGTCCATAAGTTGTCCTTTTTTTCGAATGGGGGTGTGTAGTGGTCATAGTGATAATGTGTTATCACTATAACTTCTGACTTTACAGAAATATCTCTTAAGTTCTTTCTTGAGGCTTCTAGTGCGCTATACTCTAAAGGATGCGGAAATAATCCAAACCTAAATCCAAGAGCTGCTCCTGGATCAAAAAGGATTTTTACGCTTTCCGTATCAACAAATGTTGCCATGCTCCTAACTCCAAAAGTCTCTGCTGCAACTGGTGTGATTCTTATCTTAGTCATTTAGGCTTCTTTTTTAGATGACGAGTCTAAATTATGCTTTAAAAACATTTTTATTTCTCATCTTAAGACATTTTCCTTGGGGCTATGATTTTACTGGCCTTTGAGCATAATGCTCTGGATCTTGAGTTATGAGCCCCCTAAAGCTTTAAATTTGTCTTTTATTTTCCGTTAGCCTCCTAACGTTGCCTTACTCTACGAGAGTTAGAAGAGTGAACGATGTAATTGTCGTTGAGTTTAATCGGAAGAAGATAGTTTTAGATAGTAAGTCATTTAATAAGATGGTTCCTGACTTCATTTTTATTTCTCATGCTCATAGTGATCATCTCCCAGGTTCTTCTTTTAACTTTAGAGTTATTTCTTCTGAAGAAACAAGACTTATTATCTTAGCTAAGGGAAAAAAGTATAATTTTGTAGACGAACCTGATTATTATAAGGATGAGTTTGAGCTAATAAAGACTAATCATATACTTGGTTCAAGAGCATTGTTTGTAAAAAATGATGGTGGTATACTTTATACTGGAGATATAAATGATAAACAGTTCTTTAATCTAGAAGTTCAAAATTTGCCAAAAGCAAGCACTTTGCTTATCGAAGCTACATATGGTCTTCCACGCTTTTTGTTTAATTCTCCTAGAGATGTCTTAAAAGAGGCAAAAGACCTAATGTTAGACTTACTAAGGAAAGGAAAAAATATAGTTATTCTTGGATATCCTTTAGGTAAATCACAGCATTTGCAACTTTTTTTCGATAAATACTTCATAAGCTTTAACAACTATATTTATCCTTCTATAAGTTTGTACAATGACATATACTCAGTATTTAACTACAAAGTACTTCCAAAAACTCAAATAAACTTAAGCACTTTAACCAATTTACTTAAAAGTAAATCGAACGTAGTTTATCTTCCTATGCATCTCGCCAAAAATAAAATTGTTCAAAGTTTAAAGAGCCACAATTTTTCTCTTATCGCTTTCAGTGGATGGGCTTTAGAAAGTGGGTTTAAAGAGA
>JAAOZO010000163.1 GCA_011605715.1 Nitrososphaerota archaeon
AGAATAAAAGAGGGCAAAGCCAAGATGGAAAAGAGAATGTTGTTGTATCCGATTCTAGCAGTTCTATTAGGAATCTCAATTGTAGCTTTACCTAGACTTCTTATGAGTAGCAACAGTAAAGAGGTAGGAACTCCACTTACCACTTTTTCTAAGGATGCTACAGAGGCTCAAGAAACAAATAAATCAAGAATCACAGCGACTTCGACGAATTATTTTACTAAGAGCTTGGACATTTTGCAAAAATTGTTATTTGTGCTTTTTGTCCCTTTAGCTTTAGCTTACTTCGCATTTAGACTTGCAAAGAGTAAGTTATGATTTTTCAAAAGTGCTTTAAACTGTTATTGCATCATATATGAACTTTACACCAAAGTACACCATCAGAAGCCCAAGCAAAAGCAAAGCAATCCTTAAAGTAGAATTGCTCATCTTACTTCCTTTATAGAACGTGTAAGCTACAAGTATTAACCATGCAAAGTCCATCCATACATGTAACAAGTACATAAGAAATACTCCTTGAAAAGAAAACAGACTTATTGAGTCAATAATTAGTTTGGTTCCAACTGTCAGCCACCAAATTATGAAATAAGGGTTAAATGCAGTGAGTAAAGAACCTACAAAGAGTGAATTTTTTGTTGTACTAAAAATTTTTAGTTCAGTGTTGCGCAACGACTTAAATTGGAGAAAGGCAAAGAAAAGTAGAACAACTCCGCCCAAAAAGGAAAGTAAGGACTTTACTTCATTAGAGAGCATGCTTAAAACTCCAAATGTAAGCAGAAGAACCAGTGGAAGTTCAACAAACATGTGTCCTAAAGCCACCAAGAAACCTGATTTCCACCCTTCTTTTACTCCAGAACTTGCTGTTGCTATGGTTAGAGGACCTGGAGAAAGTGCTCCAGAAGCAGTTATAACTTGTACTTCAAGTATCCAAGAGGTTAAATCCATTTTCAGCCACCTTGATTTTGCTTAAATTAAAGTTAAAGAAATCTCATAAGTACATTTTTAAGCTTTTGCTTGTAAACTAAGGAACTATGACTCCCTTTATGTAACTACTTGGTTTACCTGAAGCATACTCAAAAGCCTCTTGAATTTCGTCTAGTTTCCACTTATGAGTGACAAGCTTTTCAAGACTAAATACACCTTTAGATAGCATTTGTGTCGCTATCTTTAAATTCTTTGCCATGTCTTCTGCTCTTGATGGATTAGTCATTATCACTTCTAGACCTTTAGCATCCCATTCTCTTAAACTTACTAAAACTGGGTTTGGATGATAGCTAAATATACCAAGTTTTCCCTTTTGTTTCACCAACTTAGTTGCGGTGCTGACTCCTTCCGGATTTCCAGTTGCTTCTACTACTATATCACAACCTATATTTTCTGTCATACTAAGAACTTCTTTTACAATGTCATCTTCCTTGGGATTTAGTACTGCATTTGCTCCGTAGTACTTCGCTAACTTGAGCCTTTCGTCATTAACATCGATGCCTAATAAGTTGCTTAGACTTAGGCGACTTAAAGCTTGGACTAGCAGTAAGCCCATAAAGCCAGTACCAACTACAGCAACATCATCGCCAATTCTTGGACTAAGAATTCTAACAGCGTTAACTACGCAAGCAAGAGGTTCACCTATAGTATATTCAAAGGGTATGTTGCTCGGCGTTTTTTCTACATATCTTTCGTTTACCACTACAAAATCAGAAAAGCCAGGACCTCCTAAGGCTGTAACATGATCTCCTTTTGAAACTTTTTTTACGTTGCTTCCAGTTTCAACAACTTCTCCTGAGGGTTCATGACCTAACAGAGAGGGTAAAGTAAACCAAACAGGATAGCCTAAAAAACCATAGAGGTCACCAGTACATATACCACAAGCTCTTACTCTAATTAATACGTCTTCTTCATTTAACTGTGGAACTTCTTCTTCGATTAGCTTTATTTTTCTCTTCTCCACTAGTACAGCCACTCTTCTTTTCATATAGTTAACGTAAAAACTTCATAATATAAAACTTTTTCAAATTCCTTAATTCACATGTACGCTTAAAGCTTGATCTTAAGCTAGTAACCTCATAAGAGTTAAAAATCCTAATTGTTACTATTCTACATAATGATTCAAAGGGACAAAGAGGTAAAATGCTTTAAGGCTATTTTTGAAGTCAACAAGGAAGAAGTGAGCATCATCTTTTACTCAACTTACGAAAAATTAAACGAGACGCTTAAAAAGATAAAACTAAAGCTAGACGTATACAATCAAGCTAGCTGCAAGGTTATAGAGTGTAAAGAATACGATGGAAGCAAATATGATTTCTATTGGTCAAGCAAACTAATTGAAAGTTCTTAAAGCCTTAGTTTCACTTTGAATAAGAATTAGGTTTCGTTAACTTTTGAGAGTTTATTGACAAATTTCGTCTTTGAAATTATGGCATTTATTAAGGTATTGTTTGGAATCAGTACCTCTTTTTCGCCGTTCTGCGTTTCTAAAACAGTATGCATCAGTTTTATGTCTTTAACTATTCCTGATTGGCCTAGTACAGTTATTTCATCTCCAACTTTAAATGGCCTAGTGAGCGCAATAAGCAGCCCTGCCATAGCATTTGATAGAATTGTTTGGCTTGCAAAACCCATAACGATTCCGCTAAATGATCCTATCGTTAAGGCTGCTTCTAGCCCAACCTTAAATACAGAGGCCAAAACACTAAGTAGTATCGCATAGCCTACTATTCGAACTAGTGTCTTCATGGCTGCTGCTTTATCA
>JAAOZO010000224.1 GCA_011605715.1 Nitrososphaerota archaeon
TTATGGGTTAGGTCGTCTTCAGAGCGTTCACCGCTTTCTAAAACTATTGAAGGCCTAACCTGAACTGGTGGGACCGGAAGAACTTCAAGAATCATCCACTCAGGCCTACTTGTTTCTGGATTAATTCCTAGAAGTTTTAGGTCCTCATCTGGAATCCTTTCAAACCGTTCTCTTATGGCAGAAGGATTTATCCTACTTGTTGCTTTCTCGGGAGTTATTTCATAAAATTCTGTTGGCTTTGACCATTTTATAACATACTGAGAAGCACCACAATGAGGACAGTTACTCATCCTCTTTGCTTCTCTAATTATTTGAGAATACAACCTTTCTGGAACAAAACCAAATTTTTCCTTGTACTCTCCAATTTGTTTCTTGTATTCTTCAATCCTATCCTGCGGAAGTAGTAGCCTACCACAAGAACGACAAGTGATTTGAAGAAGAGTATATATCTGCTTTGTGAATAAGTAGTTCACCATTGGCATTGGGAGTTCAATGTGTCCAAAGTGGCCTGGGCACCTAGATGGAGGATTACCACAAGTTTGACATCTTTGATTTGGTTCGATTGTGCCAAGTCTTAGATCCATTACGCCGCCGGTAATTGGAGTTCCATCTTCATCGTAAACTTCATCGGTGAATATTTCAGCTGCAGAATACCTTCTTATGAAAGTTGGGTTAAGAACTCCAAAAACTATAGAATCTATCGATTTTGCTTCAAGTTCGGAGGTTGAGCTCATTTTCTTACACCCTCTCCTTAAGTCTTATCTTCGGAAATATTCCTAGGCTCATTATTTCTTGAAGCAAAAGCTTAAAGGCATAAGAAACGGTTACCGCACTTATTTTTGCATTCTTTCCACAAACCCTGCAAACATATTTTCTTTGCTTAGCGTCATAGTAAGCTAGGGAACCACAGTTATCACAAATATACACAGTTGTTTTGTCAGATTCTTCTAGGAGCCTATCTTGAAGCAACCTTGCAGCACCATGACCCACTAAACAATCACGTTCCATTTCTCCAAACCTTAGTCCACCACCTCTTGCTCTTCCTTCAGTTGGCTGGTGCGTTAGCAAAGTAACTTGTCCTCTTGCTCTAGCATGTATTTTATCTTTTACCATGTGATGCAACCTCTGGTAATAAACGACACCGATAAACACCTTAGTATGCAACAGCTCGCCAGTTTGACCGTTGATCATTACAAAATCACCATAAGGATGAAAACCATGAGACTTCAAAATTTCATAAACTTGCTCTGGGTTTTCATGAACAAAAGAATCACCAAACATTTGCCTTCCCTTTAAAGCTCCAGCAATCCCAAAGAGAGACTCCAAGAAGTGCGCTACAGTCATCCTAGAAGGAATAGCATGTGGGTTAATTAGAGCATCAGGCACCATTCCATCTTCTGTAAATGGCATGTCTTCTTGCGGAACTATCATCCCAACAACTCCCTTTTGGCCAGCTCTTGTTGCAAACTTGTCGCCCAACTCAGGAATTCTTGTATCCCTTATCCTTACCTTTATGATTTTGTTTTGCTCTTTATCTTCTGTTAATAGTATTTTGTCAACGTAGCCACTATGCGAGCTTTTAACTGCCACAGAAGTATCTCTCCTATACGATGGTTGACCCCAAACTTCTACCCTTTCTTCTAAAAATCTTGGAGGGCTAGTTCTTCCGATAATTATGTCGTTTCCAACAACATAAGTTTCAGGAGCAACTATTCCATCTTCATCTAACTTTACGTAGGCCTCTTCCCCCTTGTAGCCTCTAACGTCACTTTCTGGTTTTTGAATTCTATCTTTTTCTCCAACAGGGTAAAGCTTTGCTTCTGCTTCGTATACAAAATAAGTTGCGGACCTACCAAGCCCTCTTTCAATTGAAGCTTTGTTTAAAACTAGGGCATCTTCCATGTTGTAGGGGTGAGAAAGAACTGCAACAATAAAGTTTTGCCCTATTGGGTTTTTACTTAGTCCAATAATTTCAGAGGTAGTAGTAGTTGTTATTGGAATTTGAGGATAAAGTAAGTAGTGAGAAGTTGTAGAAAAGTTTAATGGCAATGAAGAAGTGGGATATCCAAGAGCTTGTTTTGCCATTGCTCCCTCGTATGTATTCCTTGGAGACTGATTGTGTTCAGCAAATGGGATTGTTGAACTTATTGCACCAAATATAGCTAGAGGTGAAATCTCAAGATGAGTTGTATGCTGATTTATATCATCAAGATTAACTGCTATTAAAGCATTTTCTTCTTCCTCAGCATCTAAGTATTCTATAACGCCTAGAGCCACGAGATCGTCAACTGTAAGTTCTCCAGACTTTAGTTTATCTATATGTTCAGGTTTAAGCCTTAGTTGACCTTCTTCTACAACTAGTAGTGGTCTTCTTACCCTTCCAGCATCAGTGTTTACTACAACCTCCACTTTTCTTTCTTTCTCCTTACCCCTCTTCCTTGTAGCACCACCATAGTTATGTCTATAAAAGCCAAAGTTTACCTGGTCTGAAATCTTACCTCTCCTTCTTAGGCGAATAAGTTCCTTAAATATTGAGCGTCCTTCCTGATGATATCCAACTAGGGTACCGTTGACATAAATTTCAGCCCAGCTTTTTGTAATTTCCTCGTTTGCTTTTTCTACTGGAACCATACCAAGAGAATTTAAAATCTTTAGTACTTCTTCTGGATTAGACGTTGTAGAAACTTGACAGAGTAAGCTTAGGTTCTTAACTAGCCCACAGTTGCTGCCCTCAGGAGACTCAGCAGGATCAATTCTCCCCCACTGTGTAGGATGAAGATCTCTAGCTTCAAAGTTTGACTGACTTCTGCTTAAGGTTGATTGAAGCCTTCTGAGGTGGCTAACAGTTGAAAGGTAGTTTGTTCTATCTAAAAGCTGAGAAACCCCAACTAGGCGTCTACTCCAGTTCCCAGTGGCAATTGCATGATTAAGTAGGTCTGTTATGAGCCTTGTACTAACTAGGTTTCCAATGTGGCGAGGAGTGGTTCTTTTAATATCAGCTCTTTGAAGTTGATGCTTTAGGTCTCTAACCATCCTCCTGAAGCCTTGCCTAAAAAGTTCAGCAATCAATGGACCTGCAAACCTCAACCTTTTGTTTTTGTAGTGATCTTTGTCGTCGGGCTTTCTCCACCCTAGCTTAACGGCTATAGCTCTTTCCGCCATCTTACCAATGAAGTATGCTTTCTTAATTCTGTCAGTTGGCTCTCTGCCAATGTGAGGTAACAAAACTTTATCAATCAAGTACTCAGCTCTCCTTATTCTAACTTCTTTTGGCTGGCCGTATGCAGCTCTTCCACCAATGTAGTCTAGGGCAGACTCTGTATCAAGAAAAGAAGAAGCTTCGTCAAATGACTTCATTAGGTTTTCTTGAACTTCTACATATGGTGAAGTAATGTACGCTATATCTTTATCTGTAGAAACACCCAGCGCACGCATCAAGATCACAAATGGAATATCTTCACCTATACCTGGAAACCTAACTCTTATTAGTTGCTTTTGAGAATCAAACCTAACTTCAACCTTTGTTCTGTAACCAACTGTTGCTGAAAAAGTTCTTGAAATATATATTATTGAACTTCCAACCTTTTTCCTTTCTGTAAAGATTCTGTTTGTAGCAAAGTCTTCAACTCCAACTATTACCCTTTCTGAACCATTTATTATGAAGTATCCACCAGGGTCTCTAGGGTCTTCACCAACTTTTATCAGCTCTTCTGGAGAGAGGTTGTTTAGCCTGCATGCTGACGACTTTACCATTATAGGGAAGTCTCCTATCTTTATGGTTCCTTCCTGCATCAACTTTTCATTTTTATACTCGGAAAACTTTAGATTAATTGGAGCAGAATAGGTGAGGTTTCTTAGCCTCGCATCTATTGGATAAATAGAAGTTTGGGCTCCCGAAGCTTCAATAACAGAAGGTTGCTCCAAAGAAACTCCAGTAAAAACAATTCTATGCTTCAGGTCAGGTAAAGTTATGTTTATTTCTCCAACTTCCTGAACAATCTTATTTAAATCTGAAGCTAGAAGCTCGTTGTAGGAGTCTATGTGGTGCCGAGCTACTCCTACGTTCTTTACAAGTAGCTCGTATAAGTACTTTAAGTCTTCAGGTTTTACAGAATAAGGTTCCATCACTCAGAAATCACCAGCCTATAATAAACAGACTCTCCTGCCAATTCGCTCTTTCTAGTTATTTTGATTATGTCCCCAGGCTTAGCCCCTAGGGCTTTTACAGCAGGATCAGAATCAAGAATTTTAGGAAGATTTGAGGGCTTAATCTTGTATTTCTTTAATAAGTTAATCCTTTCTTCCTCTGAGAGCACCTCATACTTTGGAGATAGCTCATGGTTTAGAGGATTAAAGCTAACTTCGCTCTTCAACATTATAGGCCGGTTTTCTTCTATTTCAGTATTATATTAAGTTTTCTCAAGCAATGCTGAAGGGATCTTCCACGAGAAAATTGAGAGCTTTCTTGAGAAGTACGCTTAAGAAGCAGTAACAAGAAAGAACTTTAATTTAAAAACAAAAATAAACATTTTTATCCCCATTTTCTTCCTTTTTGGGGGATTGTATGACGTAATAATTGGAGGAGCCGGACCAGCAGGAATATTTGCATCTCTAGAATTTATAAGACAAGCTAATGACAAAAAAGAACTTAAAGTATTGGTTTTAGATATGGGACCAGACGTAGAAAGAAGGTACTGTCCTTCAAGAGAATTACACAAAACATGCGTAAAGTGCCCAATTTGCACTTTGCAGAGTGGATGGGGAGGTGCTGGAACGTTTAGCGATGGAAAGATAACGTTAACTCCAAACGTAGGAGGTTGGCTGGCCGACCTTATTGGAAACGAAGGACTTACAAAACTACTAAAAGACGTTGACAACTACTTTTTAGAATTTGGAGCTCCAAGAGAAATATATGGAGACGATGAAAACAAGTTTGAGTACTGGGACAAGAGAGCAAGACTCTCAGACCTTAAGCTTGAGAAGAACATTCTAAGGCACATGGGTTCAGACATGAGCAAGCAGGTTCTTGTCAATATGAAGAACTTCGTCTCCAAGTACGTAGAGATTAGGCTGGGTACTAAGATTGAAGAAGTAGTAGTTGAAGGAAACAAAGTAAGAGGAGTTAGGCTAAAGTCTGGAGAAAAAATAAGCGCAAAAGCAGTTCTCTTAGCACCAGGCAGAATAGGTGCACAATGGCTAAGTTCGGAAGCTAAAAGACTGGGAATAAAGACAAACAGAAATCCAGTAGACCTAGGAGTAAGGGTTGAATTGCCCTACGAAGTTATGGCGCAGATAACTGATGACCTCTACGAACCAAAGTTAAAGTTTTTCTCAAAAACCTTTGACGACTACATAAGAACGTTCTGTGTTAACCCAAGAGGAGAAGTAATTTCAGAGTTTTATGAGGACGTTGTTACTGTAAATGGGCACAGCTTGAAGAATGGAACTTCTGGTAATACAAACTTCGCAATATTGGTAAGTACACACTTTACTGAGCCTTTTAACGACCCAATAGCTTTTGGAAAGTCTATCGCTAAGCTTGCGAACCTGATATCAAATGGTGTCATTGTTCAAAGGCTATCAGACCTCCTTCAAGGAAGAAGGAGCACAAAAGAAAGAATAAACAAAAGCATAACGGAACCTACCCTCAAGGATGCAACTCCTGGGGACCTCAGCTTCGTTCTACCTCATAGGATACTTACAGACATAATAGAGATGTTGAGAGCTTTAGATAAACTTACTCCAGGCGTCGTTTCACAAAACACTTTACTTTATGGCGTTGAAGCAAAATTTTATTCTTCTAGGATAGAGACAGACAAGCATCTACAAACAAACGTAAAAGGTCTCTTCGTAGCGGGAGATGGAGCGGGAATAACTAGAGGAATAGCTCAAGCTGCTGCTTCTGGAATGCACGCTGCTAGAAGCATAGCAGAACTATTGAACAATGAGGTTCTTGACTAAGCCCAAGTTATAACCGTCTAAAGTGGTAACATTCATTTCTTCTACGCTTATGTTAAGCTCTTTCAGAGCAGGCATTCTAAAACCTTCATTGCTGTTTACAGTTAAGTAACCTACGTACTTGTTAAAAGCAGGCATTATTATAACTCTTGGCTTTTTGTTCAAGCGTTCTAGCCACACTTGAGTTGTGTAGCTATAGCCAGAACTATCTGTTACCTTTACTACTGGATGAATATGGCCTAAGATTATGTACTCTTTGCTGAAGGCTTCCTTTGCTAGTCTTGTATGCCCATGAGAAATCCAAAAGCCATCAACTTCAAAACCTCTTACGCTGTGCACTTTTACTTTGCTTGGAAGAAGACCAAGAACGTCGCCATCGTGGTTTCCTGGAACTAAGTGAACTTCTTCTAGGTTTAGGAAAAGATTAATGAAGTTCCTAGTTACAACTAGAGACTCAAGTAAGCTTACGCCAGAAACTTTATGTTTTAGGTCTCCAGCAATGATTAGCTTCTCGAGCTTGTAAGTTTTAAGCAGGTTTAGCAATCTTTCTGAAAGCTCAGAGGATTTCTCAGGAACGTTTATTCCTTTTTCTCTTAGCTCCTTCTCGAAACCAATGTGAAGGTCTGAAACGACTAAGTATTCATTGTTCAGTATTAGGGCGGGCTCTTTAAATGTTTTTATCACTCCTTTTCTCATAATAGCACTAAAGAACTGAATGAGCAAAGAATTAAAGGATTTTGCTAGCCTCTGCGAAAAGATAAGGGAAAGGGGATACTTAACCAGCAACGACAAAGAAAAATTACAGAACATTTTTGGTGAAAGAGCAGAAAAGGCACTAGAACTTGTTTTTTTAAACAGAGTGAAGAAATACAAGTTCACTCCTTCAAACACAACTTTTTGGGTTGTCGTTGGAAAAACAAACGAGTACCTAGTAATTCCCGAAAGCAGGTTTTGCACGTGCGACGACTTTTTGTTCTCTTTCTTTAAAGGTGAGCAACCATTTTGTAGCCACTTAATAGCGCAGAAAATCGCTGAAGTTCTTGGAGAAGTAGAAGAAATAGAAGAGTCTGATGAGTACTACTTTCCTCTTATAGAAGAGTTCGTTAGCTTAAAGTAACTTTTCAGAGAAAAACTTTCTCAAGATAGCACATTAGCATAGCCACTACCACGTTAGTCGTTAAAACTTTGCCGTAAATAGAAATAACCTCGTCTGAAATTGCTAAGATCTCATCTCTTGGAGCTCCTTTTGCGTATGCACCGACTAGGAAAGCTACTGGAGCATTTGACTTCAATGAGGCTAAGTATTGCTCAAAGTTCACTTTCTTTCCGCGACTGCTAAGAAGGATAACCTTTCTTACTCTTAAGTTTCTAAGAACATCTTTTAGTGCTGAGTTTTTTACGAGAAGAATAGGTTCTCCTTCAGGGGGGACTTGGCCTAACTTGAGCAGCTGGACAAACAAACTGGAAAAGTTAACGTAATTTCTAGGTGGTCTCCAAGAATCCTTAATAAATATAACTTTATCTTCTATAGTATGAAGAATAAGACCGACTTCTCCACTGGAATATGCTGGAAAGTCGCATACGTTCAATACTCCAACATGCGTAATGTCTGGCCTTCCTCTTCTTCCTAAATCATCTCGTCTTATTTTTCTGAAATGCTTTGAAATATCTAATAGTTCATCGTTGAAAAGTTCTAAGTTAGAGTCAAATAAAACGACCCAAGCCTTCTTGCTTTGCAATTCTTTCGTCGTTGGAAACCTAAAGTGGAAAATAAAAACTTAAATTTTTAAAAGAGTTCAAACCGAAAAACTAGAAGACCTCTAAATAAAAAGAGGAGACTAGCTTCTTTCAAGGCTTAGAATCGTAGGCTTTCTTGTCGAGTTTAGGTAAGAAACAGTTATAAATTACTGTACCCTGAAGATGGGATAAAAATTGGTTACAGTTTTCGACGTTGAAGGACAAACATTCGTTGAAGTTCTTGCTGAGTTATTAAAAAGTAGGTATGGCGAAGTAGTGAAGCCTCCACCATGGGCAACGTTTGTAAAAACAGGCCACTTCAAGAACAGGCCTCCTTCAGACACAGAATGGTGGTACAAAAGGGCAGCTTCCATACTAAGGGCGCTCTACATAAAAGGGCCAACAGGTGTTTCGAGACTAAGAAAGAAGTATGGGGGAAGAAAAGATTCTCCAATGAGAAAAGCTCATTTCTACAAGGCTGCAGGCAACCACATAAGGAAAATACTCCAACAGTTAGAGAAAGCAGAGCTTGTAACGACCTCTAAAAAAGGGAGAAGTCTAACTCCTAAGGGTGTAAGCTTGCTTGATTCTTTGGCAGCCTCTATACTAAAGAGTGAAAGCGTAGAGGTGAAAAGTTAATGACCTTTGCTGAAGGATATGAAATGAACGAAGAGGAGCTAAATGAGCTCACAAAAAGAAGAGAAAGGGAACTACTAGAAGCACTAAGAAGGAGAGAACTAGAAGAGGAAAAGAAGAAAGAGGAAGAAGAAAAGAAAAAAGCACTTGCAAGGGTAGTTTTTTCTCCAGAAGCTAGACAAAGACTAGCGAATCTTAGATTAGTTAAGCCTCAGCTAGTTGAACAGCTGGAAACTTACTTAATCGCGCTAGCTCAACAAGGAAAACTTCCAGTTCCGCTTGACGATGAAACATTAAAGAAGATACTATATCAACTTACTCGAGAGAAAAAAGAAACAAAGATAAAGTGGTAATGAAAAATGACAAGTAGAAAGAAAGCAATACTAAAGGCAAGACTTATAGCAAAGTCTCGCCGCGCCTTTGGAGTTCCAGCTTGGATTATTTTAAAAACAAATAGAAGAGTGAGAGTTAGTTATAGGAGGAGACACTGGAGAAGGTAAGGAGGGTGAAAACATGTCAAGCGAAAAGGAGCAAGTTTTAACCATAAACCTCTCAAAAGCCTTAAGAGCACCTTTGAAGATTAGAGCAAAGAAAGCTGTGAAGCTAGTAAGAGAACACGTTGCAAAAACGCTAAAGATTAAAGATGTTTTTTTGGATAGTAGCTTAAACGAAGCAATTTGGAAGCGTTCAATTTCAAAGCCACCCAGGAGAATAAAGGTAAAAGTAGAAGTTGAGGAAGAAACTGCAAGGGTTTCTCTAGCAGAAGGAACTTAGGTAAAGTGAGTTGCCAGTAAGAATCTTTAAAGCCTCGATAAGGAAAAATCCTTTCATTGGAGCATATGTAACACTTCATAGCAAAAGGGCTTTGGTCTCCCCAGTAGTTACGCAATCCTTTAAGAAAAACTTAAGAGAAGTTTTGGGAGTTGAATACATCGCAAGCTCCACAGTAGGTCTCGTTTACTCAGTGAACGTAATGGTTGCTATGAACTCAAACGGAATAATATTACCAAAAACAATAAGCGAAGAAGAGCTTGAAGAAATTTCAAAACTTGGGATCCCAAAGCTTGTGGTTCAAAGCAAACTTTTAGCTTGGGGAAACTTAGTCATTGCAAACGACAAAGGATGCGTTATCTCAGATTATGTTCCAAATGAAGAAGCTTCGAAGATTGCTGATTTTTTAGGAGTTGATTGGATAAGAATTTCTGTTGGAAATTATCATTCAATTGGGCCTTTCTTTGCTGTTTCGAATGAACTTGGACTAGCATCAACCTTAGTTAAACCTGAAACGTTAGAAAAGGTAGCAGATGTTCTTAAGATAAGAATTGTGCCAACTACCTTAAATGGAGGAGAAGTTCTGGTGAAGCTTGGAGCCTTAGTGCATGACAACGCAATACTAGTTGGAAAAAGAACAAGTGGAACAGAACTCCTGAACATCTCAGCACTTAGTTAGATAGAACAAAAAGAATAAGGTACTAACAAAAACAAAATTTAAATACAGTAAATCCTCAAATAGTTTACTGAGCCCCGGTAGTACAGCCCGGTTAGTATAATCGGCTGTCATGCTAAAGAGCGCAGATCCCGATTGACTCGGGTTCAAAAGCGAAACGCTGAAAGTCCCGACCGGGGCGCCATAAAAATTAAAAGCGCAACACTATAATAAAAGTACTTTAAAGTTTTGAGGAAGAGCTAGACTAGTACAATGACGTGGCTTATGAACTTGATATATATTAATCTTTTAAGATAACAATTTTACCCAATAACTTTGTCTTGCTTTTCCCATAGTTCAGGAAACTCTTCTCTTAAGAATTTTATCTTCTCTAAAGGAAACTTATGAAGTTTCTTCCTTTTGTTTACTATTATTTCTCCTTTAATTGATTCTTCTTTTGCTTCGTAGTTTTTTAATTCTAAGCTGTAGCCATCTAAGTTGTACACTCTACTAACCCCTATTAGGTCCCTAAGTTCATTCATTAGTCTCCTTTTGTAGTACTCGTTTAATTCTTCATTATTACTTTCAAACGGCCACTTAGCTAGAAAATAGAAAACTTTTTAGATGTACTTTCATAGCAGTTTCTTCTTTCTTCACTTGGTAGCCATTCTTTTCTAAACTTTCTTCTATACTTAGTAAGGGCATCAACCATTCTCATTACGTTGTAGATAAATTCTTCCTCCTTCATTTCTTTTGCAGAAAACCTAAGTACCAAATTAAACCGATCTAAGTTAAGCAACACTTCATAAGAACAGGTCTTTAAGTCTTAAGTTGATAGTTTCAAGTAGAGAAGAACTAGAAAAATTTATATACTAGTAATTCATCTTTATTACTAGAAAAAATGTACGAAAAAGTCGTAAAGGTGACCAGGAACTATCAGATAACAATACCTTCAGAAATTAGAGAAAGGTTCAAAGTGAAGGAAGGTGATTTTTTAATAGTTTCATACGATGAAGAAGAAAATGTAATAAAGATAATGCCCTTTAAGAAGAAACGCCTCACTATAAAGCTGGGTAGAAATGTCACAGTTGAAGAAATAGAAAAAGCTACGGAGGAATTCCTTGATGGAACTGATTCTTGATACGAATGTTTTAGTTTATGATACTCTTGAAGATTCAGAAAACCATGAAAAAGCAAAGAAGATTATAGATGAGGCTGAAATTTTTTATATCTCTTCTGTTGTTGCTCATGAATTTGTATGGGTATTACTTAAAAAATTAAATCTTGATACAGAATTTATAAGAAAGAAAGTATCAGAATACTTAGTAGAAGACCCAAGAGTGAAGTATATTTTAGAGTCCCCTCAAGTTATTGAAAGAGCCTTAAGAAAATTGAGTGAAGATAAAAAAGCACCATCGCTTATAAACGACTATATAATTCTGGAGACAGCAACAGACTTAGGTTTAGCTTTAGCAACTTTTGATGAAGAATTAAAAATGATAGCATTAAAACATAACGTAAAAACAATACCTTAAGCAAGGTTAGAAAGCTACTTTCAAGAGTTGTTAACTTTTGCCCAAACTTGGGATGTAAAAGACTACTTTTGCAAGAAGATTAATTTCTTTATGTATGGATCGTAAGAAGTATTCCGCGAGACTGTTCTACTCTTCTTTAAACAAGTTTTAACATAATATTAATTTTGAGCAGTTCTCAAA
>JAAOZO010000090.1 GCA_011605715.1 Nitrososphaerota archaeon
AAGGAAACAAGAATCTACAAGGAAGGCGAATACATTAAGGTGAAAGTGTTTTTATCTGACCACGCTAAGAACTTTGATGTTAAGTTTTCTTTAACAAAGGATGAAAAAGTTGTCTTAGAATCAAAAAAGGGCATAAACGGGAAGTTTCTAATTTTGAAGCTTAAACCCAGTAACTTAAGCTTATGGAGCCCAGAAGATCCAAACCTTTACGACTTTGAAGTTTCTTTAGAGAAGGGCGACGAAGTTGTAGACAAAGTTAGTGGTTACACTGGCTTTAGAACGATAAAAGTTAAGAAAGAAAGCATCTTCTTAAACGGCAAGGAAGTATACTTTAAGTTCTTGCTTGACCAAGGTTACTATCCTGGGGGAATATACTTTCCAAAAGACGAAAAAGATTTTGAAAACGATATAAGGGTTCTAAAGGAAATGGGCTTTAATGGAGTTAGAAAGCATCAGAAAATTGAAAGCCCAATTTGGCTCTACTATGCCGACAAAATTGGAATATTTGTTTGGGAAGAGATGCCATCATTTTACGTTTGGAGCGAAGCCGCTAAAGAACTGATGAAGGAAGAGTGGCAGGAAGCAATAAGAAGAGACTTCAATCACCCTTCCATAGTTGCATGGGTTCCATTCAACGAGTGTTGGGGCATTTCAAATGTCTACGAATCTAAGGAGCAACAAAGGTTTGTAAAAGAGATTTACAACATCACCAAGAGGCTTGACCCAACTAGATTAGTTGTAGACAACAGTGGCTATGTTCATGTAAAGACTGACATAATAGATATTCACGATTATGATTCTGCAGGGTTCAAAAGCAGGTGGGAAGCCTACTTAGAAAAGAAGTCTGAAATTCCCTGTCCTCTTCCTTTGTTTGCAAAAGGAATAAAATTCGCTAAAAGACCAATAGTTATAAGCGAATATGGTGGACTAGGCATTGCTGAATATCCTCCACAAGTAGGAAGAGAATTTCCGTACAAGAAGCTACTTACGAAAGATGAATTTTTAAAATGGTATGAAGACATAACTCAAAACATAAAGAAAATTCCAGTTATAAAAGGTTACTGTTACACTCAGTTTTACGACGTTGAACAGGAAGTGAATGGCTTGCTAACTTTTGACAGAAAGCCAAAGATAAGCATTGAAGCTATACGAAAAATAAATTCTTAGAAGTTAACTCTATCTTATTCTTAATTTATTTATTTCTTTTACAATCTTCTCAACTATTTCTTCGAGTGGTCTATTCATCCAAACTTCGATGAATGGAATTTTGTTTTCATTTTGGTAGTAGTCGAGTACTGGCTTGCTTTGTTTTTCATAAATTTTTATTCTCTCCCTTACTATTTCTGGTTTATCATCGTCTCTTTGGATTAATGGTGCTCCGCACTTATCACATTTCATGTCGTTCTTTGGCATGATTGGAGGTAGAACATAAGTTATACCCTCAACAGTCTTATTTATATCTGCAACATTGTATATACTTCCACATTCTGGATTTGAGCAAATTCTTCTACCCGCAATTTTTTCCACCAATATCTCTTCGTGAACGTTTATCTTTATTATTGCGTCTATCTTTGTTACCTTATCTAGAGCTTTAGCCTGTTCTATTGTTCTAGGATACCCATCTAATATAAAGTTGTCTAAATTCCTTATTTTTTCGTTAACAACCTCTATTACAATTTTATCTGGTACAAGTTTTCCTCCTTTTACAAATTCTTCTATTTTCTTTCCTAGCGTAGACCCCTTCTTTATCTCTTCTCTAAATATGTCTCCAGTTGAAATTTTTTCCAAGTTAAATATCTCCTTTAACCTTGATGAGTATGTTCCTTTTCCAGAGCCGGGCGGACCAAAAATTATTAGTTTCGTACTTACCACCTCAAGGTAACATCACCTTTTCAGCAAATATTTAAGTATTCTTTTTAGTAATTAGTTTCCCTTTTCTAATTTTTTTGTAGGCATCAAAATAGCTTCTTAAAAGCTTTTATACTACCATCTAACATTTTTTATCCTATGGACTTGTTAGAGGTTTTTAAGAAGAGACGAAGTATTAGAAAGTACAAAGCTACTCCTATAGAAAAAGAAAAACTATTTAGAGTTCTTGAGGCTGGTAGACTTGCTCCTTCAGCAGCTAACAAACAACCTTGGTACTTCGTAGTAGTTGACAACGAAGAAGTAAAAAAGAAGCTTTTTAATGCCTATCCAAGCGAGTGGTTCATAAAAGCTCCAGTAATAATGGTAGCGTGTGCAGATCCTAGCTTGGCTTGGAGAAGAAAAGACGGCGAAGAGTACTGGAAAGTTGACCTTGCAATAGCAATAGAACACATTGTTCTTCAAGCTTATTCTGAAGGTCTTGGAACATGTTGGGTTTGTGCTTTTAATGAAGCTGAAGCAAAGAAAGCACTTAACATTCCAGAAGGAATAAGAGTGGTCGCAATGATTCCCATGGGCTATCCTGATGAAGAAAAAGGAGAAGTTACAAACAGGAAGCAACTAAAGGAAATTGTTTTCATGAACTCCTGGGGTAACATATGCGAAGAACTTTTAACCTAACGTTGCTAAAAGGAAGGGCTCTGAGCGCACAGCTCTTGAGATTCATTAACCTCTTAAGGTCTAAATAAAACTCGTAAATACTGGAGCGAAGATTAGCCAGAAAAATAATGCAAAAGTAATAAGACACGCTATCTTGCCTTTTTCTTTAAGGATCCTAAGCAATTTAAAGGCTCCCTTTCCCACAACTTTATATTCACCCAATATCACTTCTGCATAGTGCATACTAACCTCTTTAAGATTTCTTTGCGACTCATCAAGAGCTTTTTCCATCGTTCTTATTAAAGCTTCGTTTACCTCTATTGGGTTATAGGTTATTTTTGCTATGGTTGCTGCGCAACTATGATCGTCTGTAGTTACAACTTCCGTGGTTAGTTCTGGGAATCTGTTAATTACAAGTTCCCTTCCATCCTCCCTAATATTATTTCCTCTAAGCACGAAAATTGATATCTGTTTTTCATCGACCTTAAAAGTTAAGCAACTAACTTCTTCGTGGCAAAGTCCCTTTTCCTTCCTCAGCACTTTACAGCTTCCATAACCAAATAGAATCTTTGAACCATACTTGGCTTCGCTTAATGCTTTTTCAATTGCAACTTTTAATTCCTCGTAACCTCTTGATTTTTTAACTAATTCTTTGTTATGAGCTTCTACGATGAACAAATCTGGTGAAGTGTAACTATGCTTTATCTTTTCAACTTCATTTAAAATTTCAAGAGGTATGTCATCAGAGCCGCACAGGCTATTCGATACTATGAGCATTGGTGCTCTTTCTCCGCCAACAGTAACGATTTCCCACCCTTCAACGCTAATCCTATTTGGAACAATTGGTCTTCCTATACTTCTTTGAACTATTTCATTGTTTCTTACTTTATCAATTAATTGCTTAGCTATTTCAATAGCATCTTTTTGGCGTGCTAAGTCTTGCTCATGCGTAGAAATTCCATGGAAGACTACAGACTTGATTCCAGCTTTCTCTAGTTCTTCCTCTACTAGATGTTGAAGTCTGCTACTTCCTACTCTTCTGTAAGGACCATAGTGTAGGTTGGTTAGCACTAGGCAATAATTATCAAGAAGATACAGCTGAGCTCTTACTTTAAATTTATCTCCATTTCTGTATAGAACTTCTTCTATTAGTTCATTTTCGTCTATTATCCAAGAGCGTAAGAAAGCTTTAACCAGGTGAAGTGCATCTTCATCGTAAATGCGCTTCTTCATCCAAAGAATAAACAAGATAACTGGAACGCTGTCAAAAGCTAGAACTTTTATGTAGTATGCTAGTTGCGTTGAGTTTATGAAACTTACTAAAGTAACTGGCGTAACAAGCAATAGCAAAGATTCTATCATAGCAAGCTTGTTATCTCTAATTAAAGAAAACAAAACTAGAAGAAAAAATGACGAAGCTGAAACAAACCCTATTCCGAGGCTCTTGTTTAAAAAAGTTACTGTCAAGATGCCTATGGCCAAAGAAATTCCATAGTATATGACAAAAAGCCCAATAATCCTTTTGTTATCCCTAAATATTGGGTCTGCCACGCTTAACAAAAGAACTACTGAAGTAAATTGCAGAATCAAAAAACTTCTATCTAATAGTATTGCTAGAATATTTCCAATGAGAATTTCAATCAGTAACGTTGCTAACAATACTCTTCTTCTTGGAAGCACTACGAGTAAAGAATAAAATTTGCTTGCTATGCCTCCATACTCTTCTTCTTGCATGCGGCTTGAAAAAGTTTTTGCAAGATAAAAGCTTTAACTTTTTTCAGGATAGAATGTTTCTTATTATTGGTGTTGCAAAGGTTGATTATTGAAAGCTTCTAACTTAAGTCGAAGTATGGCTCACTCGACTTATTATGTCTATGTAATGCTCATGTACTCCATGTCCAATTTCTTTTTCTTCATATTCTCTAAAAAGCTGGACTATTTCTTCATCTTTTTCTTCAGAAATAGCTTCGTTCGCTATCTTAAAGAGCACATTCTCTTCTTTCCAGATGTGCGACTTTAAATGCTCAGCGTAGTTGGATGCAAGGACTGCAATTTGTTCACTCGTTACAATATTTCCCTTTTCTTTTTCAAGAGTTTTCTTCATTTCTCTCACAAACTTTCTTCCTTCTTCATGTTCAAAGAGCATGACACCTATTGGTCCACCTTCTTTTGGAACTCCACTCGACTCTAATACTGGAAACAGTATTTTCTCTTCCTTTAAGTGGTGACATTTATCTGCAAACGTTGAGAAGAAGTCTAAAACTTCAGAAATTCCTCTTTGCTTACTCCCTTCTTGTCCCTCATTGCTTCTGCAGAAAAGTCAAGATACTTTATTCCCTTCTCAATTATTCTATGCTCTTCTTCAAGGATTTTTGTAGACTTCATATTATAACACCGTTATAGAAGGTATTTAAACATTATCTAGCAAAGACTAACTTTCTTAAAAACTTAAATTAACGCGTCAAAGTACATATAATGCTATGAAAGAAAAGGAGGTACTAGAGATACGCAAATATGACGCTTGTTTTTCATCCTTGCCTTTATAACGTAGGGTGGTAGTTAATGAATAACCAATACTTAACATTCGTAGCTGTTTTGATCTTTTTCTTCTTTCCATTGTTCTCTTCTACTTTCTATAACTCTTCAAGTTCTTTTGTTCAAGTTCAGTTGCTGTACAAGGAAGCTGATTACATATTGTCTTCTCAAACTAAAACTGGTTCGATTAAGTTAACTCCTAGTAGCCAAAGCATAATTCCATACTTTTCAAATATCGCCGCTGTTGGATTAATTAAAGCCTACAAAATAACTGGAAATTCTACGTACTTATTTGCAGCGAGAAGTTGGCTCGACTGGTATTCTACTCATCAGAACGGGGGAGTTGATAGTAAGGGTATTAGAGGTACAATCTACGATTTCAAGCTTCTAAGTAATGGTTCAGAAGTTCCAACCTTTGATTATGACTCTAGCGACTCATATGCTGCAACCTACCTTTGGGCTCTCTACGAGTACTTTTTAGTTACAAATGATTCTTTTTACTTGAGTCAAAGAAAAGAAAACATACTTTTAGCAATAAATGCTATCTTCTCAACTATGAACCATGATAACCTAACATATGCAAAGCCAGATTACAAGGTTAAGTACTTAATGGATAACTGCGAAGTTTATCTAGGTATCTACTCAGCAGGAAGGATTCTTCTAGCTTTAGGAAATAGCTCTGGCATAAAACTAATAGAAAAATCAGAGGCAATAAGGAGTAGCATTCTTTCAACTTTCTTAACAAAGGAAGGGTACTTTGTTTGGGCTCCAGGTGTTACTGTAAACTTAAACAACTTTTATCCTGATTTAATGGCTAACCTTTGGCCAGTTGTAATGGGTGTTGTTGATGGTAATAGTTCAGTAGCTCAAAAACTTTTTGATTTGCTTAGGTCTTACAAGTACTGGGACGCATCAATTTCAAAATCCTCTGCTGCAATGTCTTCAGCTTATTTTTCTTACCTTGTTGGAAGATCTAACATAACTCAGTTACTGTTCTCTAAAGCTTCGGTTTTCTATCCAAACAACGAGTGGCCTTGGCATGTCGCTGAAGCTGCATGGACAATCTTAGCTTTCTATTACTTCGACGTTGATGGTGGTCTAGTAGTAAGTAGATTTAAAGTTGATGAGACTCAAAGTAAAATCTCATTAAACCTAACTTTTGGAGGCTACAGTAATGGTACAGTAAAAATCTTTGTTCCTGATAACTACAAGAACGTTACAATAACTTTTGATAACGACAAGCAATCGCCAAACACGAAAAAAGTAAGATTTAGTTCTGTTGGCTTAGATAAATATCTACAAGTTTCAAACGTTCATCCTGAAGATAAAATTTCGGTTATATTTTTCTTAAATCCTTCTAACTCCTCAACTCCACAAAGTCATGAATTTTACTTGTTTGACCTTAGAGTTTTGTTTGCGTTCATTGCTTTTGTTTTACTTATTTTAGTTTTGTTCATTGCAAAGCGTCGAAGCTCCCAGAAATTTCTTTTGCTCTTTCGTATGCCTCTTTTATGCTCTCCACTATAGTGTACTTAAGCTTACCTTCTTCCATTCTTACAATTCCCTTTATCGTTGTACCACCTGGAGTTATAACTAAGTCTTCTACGTCTGAGGGTAGCATTCTTTTCTCCTTTAAAGTTCTAATGGTGCCTTCGAACAGCTCTAGCGTTGTTTTGTAGCTTATTTCTTTAGGTAAACCGCATGCAACCCCTGCCATAACGAAAGCATTTATTATTTCGCAAACGAAAGCAGGCCCGCTTCCACTTAATGCTGTAAATACATCTATCAATTTCTCTTCAACCCAAACCACTTCTCCCATCTTCTTAAAAATACTTTCTACAGTTTTCATTTTATCTTCATTACTACTGTTGGTAGATAGCGCTGTTATGGCTCTATTAGAAAGAATGTTTATATTCGGCATTGCTCTATAAACATAACACTCTTTTGCATATTTCTCAATCCACTTAATAGGAACACCAGCAACAATTGAAACAACAATTTTATTAGTCAGGTACTGACTAACTTCCTTTAAAACTTGTTCAAGTTGGCTCGGCTTTACTGAAACTATAATTACTTCAGATTCCTTCGTTGCTTCTACATTGCTTAAAGTTTTTACTTCTAACTTTTTAATTTCTTCAATCGTTTCTTTACTCCTTGCTGTAGCGCAAATTTCATAGTCGTCAAAAGACTTTAAAGATGAGACCATAGCTTTTCCCATTTTTCCAGCCCCTAGTATTGCGATCTTCGTTTTTTGCTTCGTCATTTTGTACAATCAACCTTCTTTAATTAAAAGGCTTAAATAAAACTTTCTAGCGCTTTACTTTAGATTTGTTGTTAAAAGTTGCTATTTTAAGAACAATTTCATGCAACTATAAGCTACGTGTCATAAGTCAAAGATTTGACACTATTTGTGGTAGAAAATAGAGAAGCGAAAGGGATAAAAATGTTAATTTGGTTAACAATAGGTATGGAAGTAATAGACGTAATAAAGTCTAGAAGAAGTATAAGAAAGTATAAGAAAGAGGACATTCCAAATGAAAAAATACTAAAAATACTAGATGCAGCAAGACATGCTCCTTCTGCATCAAATATCCAACCTTGGGAGTTTATTGTAGTTAGAGACAAAGCTACAAAAGAAAAGCTTTCCAAAGTTAATGTTTATGGAAAGTTTATAGCAGATGCTCCAGTCGCAGTAGTAGTAATAGGCGATGAGTCAAGGTCGCCTGGCCATTGGGTTGAAGACTGTTCTCTTGCAGTAGAAAATATGTTCCTTGCCGCAAAGGCATTAGGCATTGGCGGTTGCTGGGTGGCAGTTTTTTCATTAGATTCTCGTGGATTAGAGAGAGAAAAGAAAATAAAAGAGGTCTTGGGCATACCTGAAAAGTATAGAGTCCTATGCGTTGTTGCTCTTGGTTATCCAGATGAAGAGCCAACTCCAAGAAACTTAAGAGAACTAAACGAGCTCATTCACTACGAAAAATTTTAAAACTATAGGAGAAACTCTACTACAGGACATTTTTCCATACACACTTTACACTTTATGCATTTTGTTTCATCTACACGAATCTTCCCTTCTTGGTCAAACGATATGGCTTTGCTTGGACACCAAAGTTCACAAGATCTGCACTCTTGACAATAAGCTGCCCTAAGTACAACACTCACTATATCTCTTTCTTTTTTATCTTTTAACTCAAATAATACTCTAT
>JAAOZO010000158.1 GCA_011605715.1 Nitrososphaerota archaeon
ATTAAGTTATAACTTTTGAACTACGCTTGTGAAGAAGAATGTGAAGATGGAATCAATTCTTGGATTTAATCTGGGACCTTTTCTTTTTTAATTATGTCATCTAAGCTTTCTTTTTCCCTAACAATCTTCACTTTATCTTTCCAAACCATAATAACTCTTGGAATAGGGCGAACATTGTAGTTACTTGCCATTGACAAACCATAAGCTCCAACATCTAGTATTGCAAGCAGTTCTCCAGACTTCATAACCGGAAGTTTTCTGTTTAAAGCGAATACATCCGAAGATTCGCATATTGGACCTCCTACGTTGTACTTCTCCAAAAATTTCCTATTGAGCTTTCTTGTAGGAAGAATTTCATGATAGGCATCGTAGAGAGCAACTCTAATGAAGTCGTTCATTCCGGCATCAACGAGGAGCCATTTTTTATTGCCTAATTTCTTCACGTAGTTTATTTTAGTTAACAAGATACTTGAATCTGCAACGATGTATCGCCCTGGCTCAACTATGATCTTTGGAAAGTTTACTCCTTCCTTGGAAACAATACTTTTTATTTCACTAAAGACAACACTAGCATAGTCCTCGTAGCTTATGTTTGAATCCCCCACTTTGTAGGATATTCCGAGCCCTCCTCCTAGGTCAACAGTACTTAACGGTACTTTAAACTCCTTAATTACTCTTGAGTAAAGCTTTGCTAAAATTTTAGCTTGCTCTGCAAATGGCTCTAGACTAAGAATCTGAGAACCAATGTGAGAATGAAGCCCGATGAGACTAACATTCTTAAGCTTCTTTATTTTTGGTAAAAAACGAATGAGATCGTTGGAACTTACTCCAAACTTATGCGACAAAAGACCCGTAGATATCTTCTTATGAGTGTTCGCTCTTATGTTTAAATTCACTCTTACTCCAACATTAGCTACACAGTTTAAGTTTTGCGCTATTGAATTTATTAAAAGTAGCTCTTCAAAAGATTCAGCATTGATAATGCCAACTCCAGTGTTTATAGCTTGAGTTAGCTCCTCACTTGATTTACTAGGACCATCGAACACAATTTTAGAAGGACTTACACCAGAGACTAAAGCAAGTTCTAACCCTAAAGAAGATACTATCGTGGCACCAGCTCCAAGGTTTGTAAGCAACTTTACTACAGATAAACTATGATTTGCCTTGTAAGAATAAGCAACATTGAACTCTGCAAAGTATTTTGAAAGGGCTTTATAAACTTCAATGTAACGCTCTTCTATCCGTTCTGCATCAACTACGTACAGTGGAGTACCAAACTTTTCAGCCAACTCTTCTAAGCTAAAAGATCTAAGGAATAGCTTTCCGGCTTTAACTTTAATGTTGAGGTTAGAAAACTTATTACAGAAATGCGACATAAAGCAGAGTAGCACTATTTGCTACATTTAAACTTTTATAGTTTGAAAGAACTTTAGGTAGTGTAGAGCTTAGTTTCAGTTTATCTAGGGCTTACGTGTTATATTAGTTTAAGTTTTCATAAATCAAAAAACATTAAGAATTAGAAGCTATAACTAAGCTAAAGTTGTAAAATCTTTTTGAGAAGTCATTAACAACCTTCGTAAAGTTAATAGGAACATTAGGATAAAAAACTTTAAGTAACCATACATCAAAAAGCGCAGAACGAATCGTCCAAATTGAACCATCTAAAGACTCTGGTTGCTTGTATACTCTCTTGTACTTTACTGCACTCACGTTACTTAAATCAGAAATATTCATAATGTACTCAGGAGAGAATTCTGGAGGATAACTCCATAGTACTATGATATCAGGATTCCATGATGCTATGTCTTTGAAAGAAGCCTTAACGAATTCCTGACCAGCGTTCTTGATTACATTCTCTCCACCTGCATTTTCTATAAGGTCGTTTATGAAACTAACATCACCTTGAATCGTTTGTACTACGGTTGGAGAGCCATAGAGAAAAAGAACTTTAACTCTTTTTGACTCTGGAACTTTTGAAGATTCGTTTTTTACTAAGTTCATTATATACTGTACATAAGAAATTGTGCTATTTGCAGAATCAGTTAAGTTGAATATTCTTCCAACTAAGCGTATTAGCTTGTAAAACTCTGGTAAGCTTCTAACATAAACGTAAATTACAGGAATCCCTTTACTCTCGATTTGTTGTACTTCGTTCTTGTAAGTTGAATCACCATAAAATTTTGGGCTGTAAGCAATAACTAAGTCTGGTTTTAGAGATAGAACTTTTTCTACGTCTATGTTAGAAGAAGAAAATCCAACTTCAGTTACATTGTTATTTCCAATTAACTTTCCTATCACCGTATGGTTCTTTATGTATGACGTTGTACCAACTAATTTATTACCAATACCCCAAACGCACATGAGTTCAACAACTCCACCACTTAGCACAACAGTTCTATTGATTTTTTCAGGTATCTTTACTAGTCGCCCATCCATATCTTCTATACTTATCAGGTTTTTTGTGATGGCTTCTTTTTGAAAAACATTAAGATTGATGTACTCAAAAATAAGTGTAGCTAAGGTTAAAGATAAAATAAAACCAACTATGATAATTTTCTTTTTC
This sequence comes from Nitrososphaerota archaeon, assembly GCA_011605715.1. Lineage (GTDB taxonomy): Archaea > Thermoproteota > EX4484-205 > EX4484-205 > JAAOZO01 > JAAOZO01. The sequence continues at coordinate 2,564 of JAAOZO010000158.1, forward strand.
ATCTTAACTACGAGAGCATTAAGGTAGTTTGCCTTTTTTAAATTTTAAAAAAACGTTAATGTTGCTTTTCTTTAAAGCTTTTAAGTTGTTACACTAAAGCTAAGTTCATGGACTATCAACAAAAAAAGAAACTTCTCATGATCCCAGGACCAACCAATGTTCCAGAAAGAGTGCTACATGCGATGACGAAGCCCATGATAAACCACAGAGGAAACGAGTTTCACGATCTGTATAAAAACATACAAGAAAAAGCTAGAAAAGTATTTGAAACTGAACAAAACATCGTAGTTTTATCTTCTTCTGGTACGGGAGGTGTTGAAGCGGCTATAAGCAACATAGTAAAGAAAGGTGACAATGTAATAATTCCAGTTTTTGGCGAATTTAGTAGAAGAGTTGCTCAATACGTTAGATTAATCGGTGGAAATCCGATTTGCATAGAAGCTCCTTTAGGAAGCGCACCAAGTTTTGAGGAAGTAAAGGCAAAAACAGAAGAAGTAAGAAAAATAAAAGCTTTTTGCATAGTTTATAATGATACTTCTCCAGGTACTAAGATTAATTGGTTAGATAAAATAGCGAATGTTGCTTTGGATTTTAATGCTTTCACGATTGTAGATGCCGTTTCGATACTTGCTGGAGATGAGCTTCCAATGGATAAGTGGGGTATCGATATAGTAGTTACTGCAAGTCAAAAATGTTTGGCTGCACCTCCAGGGTTGGCGATACTAGGTATAAGTGAAAAGGCTACAAAGTATGTAATGAAAAACGAAATACACTTAGAGTACTTTAACCTCGCAAAGTACATAGAGTATTCAAATTTAAGAAAGGAGACGCCTTATACTCCAGCAGTACCGCTATTCTATGCTCTCGACGAGGCTTTAAGTCTCGTACTTGAAGAAGGGCTACAAAGGAGAATTCAGAGACATCGAATTACCGCAAAAGCTTTCTATGAGTCTCTTGAAGCTGCTGGGCTTAAACCTTTTGTTAAACCAGAAGCAAGATCAAACACTGTTATATCCTTTGAATACCCAGAGAATATAGAGGATAAGAAATTTAGAGAAAACCTAGAAAAGAATTTCGGAGTAGTGATTGCAGGAGGATTCGGAGAGCTAAGAGGAAAAATATTTAGAATAGGCAATATGGGAGAAGTTAATCGGTATCACGTTTTAACTACTTTGAATGCTATTCTTATTTCTCTTTCAGATTTTGGACTAAAAGTTGAAAACGAAGAAATAATACAGAACGCAAGAAGAACTTTAGAAGCTGTTTAGATTTACGTTGTCTAAGGAACTTGAACCTATTTGATAAGAATGTAAAGAAAATTCGCTTTCCGTATCAGTAGAACGACGAGAATGCTATATAACAGTAAAGATGGCAAGAAAGGTGAACTTGGATTGTTACTTTACAATTACCTACTAAGCATGTGCCAAGTACTTAGTCTAAAAAATTAGGGCAACCGTAAAGTCATTCACATTTGTTCCTGTTGGGCCAGTAAAGATCAAATCTCTTGTCTGCTTAAAAAAGTTGTAAGAATCATTGTTTTCTAGAAATTCTTCTGGTTTTAAGCCACTGTTAACAGCATCTTCTAATGAAAAATTATCAGCTATTGCGCCTGCGGCGTCAGTATAGCCGTCAATTCCATCACTTCCAATGGAAGCAAAAACAAAATTTTTTACGTCTTTACAATTTAGAACAACAGAAAGTACAAGCTCTTGATTTCTTCCTCCTTTTCCATTGCCTTTTACTGTTACCGTTGTTTCACCTCCTAGTATTACACACGCAGGTTTCTTAATAGGGATATCATACGAAGAAATTTGTTTTATCACTGCACATAAAAACTTTCCAACCTCTCGACTTTCACCTTGAGCGTAAGAAGTTAAGATTATCGTACTGTAGCCTAGGCTACTAGCCTTCTTTTCCATTGCAACTAGAGACTTCATGTTGTTAGAAACAATAATGTTTTTTACATCGTTGAAAATTTCATCTCCAGGTTTAGGAGTTTCTAAAATTTCTCCTCTAACTCCTTTTTCTATTCTTTCAACAACACTTTTTGGCAACTTATTCACTAAATTATACTTCTTGATTATACTTAAAGCATCTTTAAAAGTTGACGAGTCAGGAGATGTTGGACCCGAGGCTATGTACTCAATTGGATCTCCAACCACATCAGAAAGAATAAGTGAAACAACTTTTGCTGGCTTTAAGAAGTTAAGTAACTGTCCACCTTTAACTTTTGAAATATGCTTTCTTATTGTGTTTATTTCTCTTATGTCAGCACCGGATTTTAGAAGAACATCTGTTGTTAACTTTTTCTCTTCTAAAGAAATGTCATTAGCTGGAAAAGTTAAAAGTGAAGAACCACCTCCAGAAATAAGACAAATCACAAGGTCTTCACTAGTTAAGTTCGAACAAACAGAAATTAATTTTTTTGCAGATTCTACGTTAACCTCAGATGGAATTGGATGAGTGCCTTCAAATACTTTTATTATCTTAAGTTTTTTGTCTTCTATACCCTTTGGTGCTATTATCGCTCCATCGTAAATTTTGTCTCTTAACTCTTCTTCGCAACCTTCAGCCATCTTTATGGAGGCTTTTCCGAATCCAATCACAACTATCCTTCTTGCCTTATTAAGCTCATCCTTTAAGTTACGAAGTGCTTCCTTTACTGAACTTTTTGGGTTAGCAGCTTTTAGGCCTTCTTCAAGTATTTCAAGAGCATCTTTTCTTCGACTTGTTCTCGAAAGTTCTTCCTTGTTTGTTATCTTCAACGAAGCTATCTTCTATAAGTAGGGTAGCTAGAGCATTTTTTAAATCTTTTGTAAAGTTAGCTAAAAAGCTTTAGAACTTCAACGATAACAAAGACCAAAAAAGAAGAGAGAACTGCAAACAACCAATCTTGAATGCTGGGGTATGTTACGTCAAATGCAGGATGCAAAAATGGAACGTAAAGAACTAAGATCTGTAGTAAAAACGAAGAGAAAACAGCATACCACAAGAATTTGTTCGAAAATGGTTCTGCCTTAATTATTGGTTTTGAAAGAGAATGAGAAGAAATAGCCATAACAAGTTCCATTAGGATCATAGCTGTAAGAGCTTGAGTTCTGGCCTCCACTAAGCTTTCGTTACTCAAGCTCCAAGTAAACAAGTAAAGTAAAAGCAAAGTCGCTATTGCCGGAACGAGAGCAAAGTAGACTAAGATATCTCTCTTTGTAAACACACTTTCCTTCAAACTTCTTGGTTTCCTTTTCATAACATCTTCTTCTGCAGGTTCAACTCCTAGTGCTAAGGCGGGAAGTCCATCTGTTGTTAGATTAACCCAAAGAAGCTGTACTGCGGTTAGAGGAAGAGGTAACCCAAGTAACGTTGAAACTAACATGAAAAGTATTTCTGCAATATTACATCTAAGCAAATAAACAAGGTATTTTCTTATATTGTCGAATATTCTTCTTCCTTCTTTAACTGCATTAACTATGGTGGCAAAGTTATCATCAGCCAATACAACATCCGCAGATTCTTTAGTTATTTCAGTACCAGTAATGCCCATTGCAATTCCTATGTCGGCCATTTTTAATGCAGGAGCATCGTTTATTCCATCTCCAGTCATCGCTACCACGTGACCTTTATTTTTTAATGCGGTAACAATTTTCATCTTGTGTTCAGGAGAAACTCTAGCATAGATCTTAATTTTCTCAGCTAATCTTGACAACTCCGCTTCGTTCATTTTTTCAAGGTCAACTCCAGTTAGTACTGCGTTGTTTTCATCACCAAGTAAATTAAGCTCTTTAGCAATAGTTTCAGCAGTGAGTTTGTGATCTCCAGTTATCATTACAACATCTATTCCAGCATCCTTGCAAAGACGAATTGCCTCTTTAACCTCCTCACGAGGAGGATCCAGCATACCAAATATTCCAAGGAATATAAAGTTCTTTTCGAATTCTTCTTCGTTGATTTCCCCTGGCAATTCCTTTTCTTCTTTGTAAGCAACTGCAATATTTCTTAAGCCCTCTTTGGCCATATTCTCATTTACCTTCAAGATTCTTGCTATTTTTTCTTCGCTAAGTGCTTTTATTTCTCCATTTTCTAAAACATAAGCACACATTTTAACAACGACTTCTGGAGCACCCTTCATTATAACAGTAAGTTTTTCTCCTTCTGGGACAGTATGTATAGTTGTCATTCTCTTTCTCTCGGAAGTAAAAGGTATCTCGTTTACTCTTTCGTAAACGTTGAGCTCTTCTTCAGTAATTCCTGCTTTTCTTGCTGCTACAAGCAAAGCACCTTCTGTGGTGTCGCCAGCAACTCGCCATGCGTTATTCTCAAAAATTAGCTTAGCATCGTTACATAAGGCTGCAAATTTCAACAGTAAGTAAAGTTCTTTCTCTTTCTCTAAGTTCACTTTTTCATTGTTAAAGTAAAAAAAGCCCTTTGGCTCATAGCCAGAACCACTAACACTAAAAAACTTTCCATTAACAAATATCCTTTTAACAGTCATTTCTCCTTTTGTCATCGTACCAGTTTTATCAGAGCATATTACTGAAGTACAGCCTAAGGTCTCTACTGCTGGAAGCCTTTTAACAATAGCTTTTCTTTTTGCCATCTCATACATTCCTATAGCTAAGGAGCCAGTTACAACAGCAGGAAGAGCTTCTGGAATCGCAGCAACGGCTAAACTTATACCCCAAAGAATCATTTCCAGTAAAGGATTACCTCTTAAGATTCCGAGGAAAGTTACAACGCCACAAACACCTAAAAAGAATGCTATTAGCCATTTTCCTATAGTGTTAATTCGTCTTTCTAAGGGTGTCTCAACTTCTACTTCAGCTTGAACAATTTTAGCAACTTTACCAAATTCGGTATTCATCCCAGTTGCAACAACAACGCCTGTTCCTCTTCCATAAGTTACAAGTGTTCCGCTGTAGGCCATGTTTACTCTGTCAAACAAAGAAGTATCTGTAGGTAAAATTGTGGCAAACTTCTCAACTGGAACAGATTCTCCAGTAAGAGAAGATTCGTCTATCTTCAAATTAAAAGTTTCAATTAGCCTTAAGTCTGCTGGAACCCGGTCACCAGCTCTAAGAACAACAATGTCGCCAATTACAACCTCTCTTGTTGGAACAGAGATCTCTTTACCTTCCCGTATAACATGTGTTTCTGGCAAAGTAAGTTTCTTTAAAAGTTGAACTGCTTTCTCTGATCTATATTCTTCAACGAACCCAAGTCCCGCTGAAGCCATTACAACAACAAGAATAACAATTGCATCAAGAACTTCTCCTATAAGAGCTGAGAATAAGGTAGCAGCTATTAGAAGAAG
>JAAOZO010000218.1 GCA_011605715.1 Nitrososphaerota archaeon
AAGCTAAAGTCCTACTGGTACATAATGGATGAAAGCGGAGCCCTAATACCAGTAGAAAATTTTGATTTTTCGTTGCATGAGAACTTAAAGAAGTTCATGCAGTATGAAGTTTCAAAGTCGAGAGCAGTCACTCAAATTCCTCCTCACGTTCAACTCATGCAGAGACTTTCCATTGCAAACTACGAAGAAGCTTCAGATGCAGGAAACATGAAGTGGTATCCTAAGGGGAAGCTCATTAAATCGTTAATAGAAGAATACGTTTCCTCAGAAGTTTCAAAGTATGGCGCACTTGAGGTTGAGACTCCAATAATGTATAGCATAAACCATCCTGCTTTAGAATCTTATTTGAATAGATTTCCAGCTAGGCAGTATATAGTTAAGTCCGGAGATAAAGAGCTCTTCTTAAGGTTCGCAGCATGCTTTGGCCAATTCTTGATGGCTTCGCAGGCAACAATATCTTACAGAAACTTGCCCCTAAAACTTTACGAGTTAACAAAGTATTCCTTTAGAAGAGAGAAAAGCGGAGAAGTTGTAGGTTTAAGGAGGCTAAGAGCTTTTACTATGCCAGACTGCCATGCCTTTGTAAAGGACATAGAGCAAGCAAAGGAAGAAATGAATGTTAGGTTCAACCTTATACTTAACGTTATAGAAGAGCTTGGTGTTGGCAGAGAGAACGTTGAAATGGCTATACGCTTTACTAAGGACTTTTATGAAGGAAACAAAGACTTCATTGTTTCTTTGGTAAGGAGATTTGGAAAGCCAGTTCTCGTTGAAATGTGGGAGGAAAGATTCTTCTACTTCGTCCTAAAGTATGAATTAAACTTTGTTGATAACTTAGGGAAAGCTTCAGCTCTTTCTACTGATCAAATAGACGTTGAAAATGGAGAAAGGTTTGGAATCACTTTTGTAGACGAAGATGGAACTAAGAAGCATCCAATAATTCTTCATATGTCCCCAAGTGGTGCAATAGAACGAGTTATCTATGCATTATTGGAAAAGGCTTACGCTGACCATGAGAGGGGAAAAGTTCCAGAACTTCCCCTTTGGCTTTCTCCAACTCAAGTAAGATTTATACCTTTGTCAAAGGACTTCGTAGCGCATACCTTAAGTTTCGTAGAAGCTTTAAGTGAAAGGAAAATTAGAGCTGACGTAGATGATCGAGACGAAACTGTTCAAAAAAGGATAAGAGAAGCGGAAAGAGAATGGATAAGGTATATTGTTGTAGTAGGCGAAAAGGAGCTAAAATCTGGGAAACTGTCTGTAAGAAATAGGTTAACTGGAAAAATAAGTGAGCTAAGCTTAGACGAGCTAGCCACTCAAGTACTAGAGGAAACAAAGGGTAAACCCTACAAGCCGCTACCTCTTCCGGTTCTGTTATCTAAGAGACCAATTTTCTAAGCTTAGTAAGTTCTTCTTTAGTTTTTAGGAAAAGTATAAAAATACTTCTTATTTTAGACTAATATTTATGCTAAAGGTTCTAACGTCTGGGTTTATGGTGGCAGACATAATTGCAGCAGACTTACCAAAGATTGCTGACCCCGGACATCTCGTTTTTGCTCCAAAGGGGATTAAGTTAACTATAGGAGGACATGCCTGCAACGTTTCCATTGACCTAATTCAACTTGGATTAGAGAAAGGTTCTGTTGGAGCTGCAGGTGCAGTTGGAAAAGATGCTTTTGGAGCATTCATAAGAAGCACATTGGAAGAAAAAGGAGTGCTTACGTATCTAACAGAGCTAAACGAAGTTGGAACTACAAAGAACATTGCTTTAGTTGTAAAGGGAGAAGATAGAAGGTTCCACGTAGACCTTGGAGCAAGCTGGTACCTTGATCCAGAAGTTGTAGCAAAGAGAGTACTAGAACTAAAACCAAAAGTTGTTTACACTGCTTCTGGAATCTGTGGAAAGTTTGATGAAAGGTTAAGCGATGTCCTAAAGGCAGCAAAAAAAGTTGGAAGCTTAACTTTTGTTGACATGATCGAGCCATATGGAAAATCGTGGAACTATATTGTCGAACACTTAGAGTACGCTGATGCTTTTCATTGTAATGACATTGAATTAAAAAATATATTTAATAAAGACAGTCTTGAAGCCGCTTTAAGAGCTGCAAATGAAAAAGTTAACGGACTAACGTTTATCACCTTAGGTGGTAAAGGAGCTATGGCTATCTTGAAGAACGGAAGAGGTATAAAGCAAAAAGGATTTAACGTTGAGGTTGTTGACCCAACGGGTGCCGGAGACGCTTTCAGTGCTGGAGTAATCTACAGTTTGCTGGAAAGAAAAAGCTTTGAAACAATATCTAAAGTAACAATTGAAGAATTAAAAGAAATTCTAATGTTTGGACAAGCTGCAGGTGCGGCATGCGTAACTGGTATTGGAACAACAACAAGCGTTACTCGAGAAAATGTTGCTTCAATTTTAAATTCGCAGGGTAATCAAGTCTTAGACTCTACGAAAGTTTTTGAAGTATAAGCAAAGCCAAGGTAAAGCTTAAATAAATAGACATTTAGTATAATACGAACAACCATGGTAAAGATAGCTGTAATTGGTGCTGGAAGTTTAGCATGGTCAACTACTCTGGTTCGAGACCTCTGCTTAACTCCAAGTTTAAAGAACTCAACAATTAGTTTTGTAGATATAAACGAAGAAAGACTAAACTTAATTTATGCTTTTGCAAGACGTTATGCTTCAGAAGTTAAAGCTGAATTAAACTTTGAAAAGACTACAGATAGAAGAGAAGCAATAAGGGATGCAGACTTCGTTATAAATACTGCGATGGCTGGAGGCCATAGCTACTATGAAGCGATGCGAGAAGCTTCAGAAAAGTATGGCTACTACAGGGGAATAAACAGCGTAGAGTGGAACATGGTTTCTGACTATCATACGATATGGGGCTACTATCAGTTTAAGCTTGCTTTAAGCATAGCTAAAGACATAGAAGAGCTAAGTCCAGAAGCTTGGCTTCTTCAGCTAGGTAATCCTGTCTTTGAGCTTACTACTTTAATAAGCAGAGAAACAAAAACTAAGATTATTGGTTTGTGCCACGGCCACCTAGGTTACCAGGAGATAGCAAGAACTATAGGCCTAGATCCAAAAGAAGTTGAGTTTGAAGCTATTGGCTTTAACCACGTTATTTGGTTAACTAAGTTTAAGTATAGAGGAAAAGATGCTTATCCTATAATAGACGAATGGATAGAGAACAAATCTCAAGAGTATTGGAAGAGGTGGCGAGAGGAGCAAGCAAACCCATTCGACATTCAAATGTCTCCCGCAGCTGTAGACATGTACAAAACTTATGGTTTATTCCCCGTTGGAGATTCTGTAAGGGGTGGAACTTGGAAGTATCATTGGAACTTAGAAACTAAGAAGAAATGGTTTGGACCTCTTGCCGGTCCAGACTCTGAGATTGGTTGGGCTATGTATTTAACTTTTCAAAAATTTGGCCTTGGTAACATAGTTTCAGCAATAAATAATCCAAAAGTTCCATTAACAAGCGTAGTTCCTCCAGAAATAAGCCAAGAGTCCGTAGTTCCAATAATAGAGTCGATAGCCTTTGACAAAGAAGGAACTTACCAGGTTAACATACCAAACAAAGGCGTTATAAGTAGTCTACCCGACGACATCGTAGTTGAAGTTCCTGCAAAAGTAGACGGAAAAGGTGTTCATAGGATAAGCGTTGAAAAGCTGCCAAAAAGTGTAGTTAACTACGTACTTTATCCTAGGATGATGCGTGCAGAGTGGGCCTTAGAAGCATTCTTGGAAGGAGGGAGAGAAAAGCTATTCGAGTGGATAATCGTAGACCCTAGAACAAAGTCAACTGAGCAGGTAAACCAAGTAATAGATGCAGTACTCTCTGTTCCTGGAAACGAGGAAATGGCAAAGCATTATAATTGACGCTCTCTACGACTAAAGTTGGACGATCCTTGTTTCTATGTTCATTTTTACTTTTCCATTTCATTCCTACCTTAGAAGAATGATGAACCGCTCTCTAATGACTTTCGCAGAAGCTTAGCTTCGTAAAGCAAGCTCTATATTTGCTACCTTTACTGCATCTTTTTGTCTCTAGCCTACTTCTTCAACTTTTGTTTCATGGCTTAGAACAAATTATCTGCTAACCTAAATGAAGCTTCACTTCCTTCTACTATGAAAATGCTTGTCTTTTCATTAGTAGCTAAGATAACTTTAAGCTTTTTGCTATAAGTATTTCTTTTTATGTCCTCCATGGACGAAGTTCTGATCTCATAAGTGTATGTAGTATGCGTTATACTAGAATTTATTATCAATTCTTTCTAGAACTAAAACCTTAGGCTTTCTTGTCAAGTTATAGGTAAGCTTCTTATTTTGACTGTAGAAGTATGATACTTCCAGTAAGCATAATAAACGCAGCCAACATTTTTTTCAAGTATTCTTTCTCATTAAAAAATATGAATCCAAATATTGCAATGAGCAGAGGTCTCGTCATTTGTATAGGAACTACAAGGCTTGGGCTTGAGAGTTGAAGAGCCTGAGATATGCTAACTGTACCTACTATGAGAAGTATAGATATTAAAGCAACATAAAAATTTGCAATTTTTAATCCTGTCTTTTTCTTATTTCTTAAGTACAGCGGAAGATATATCAAGCACTCTCCGAGCATTAAGAAAAATGCATAGTCGTAAGGTTTAATGGATTTCAGAGCCATCTTATCTGCTATAGATGATAGAGCATAAACTGCTGCCATTAGAGTTATGTACAATGGAGTCTTCGATTTTTCTATCGTTATAATGAGTTTCTTAACATCTACTTTTAAGGTTATCAGAAAAGCTCCGAGCGTTATTAAGGTTGCGCCTGTAACAACGTTTGTGCTAATTCCTTCACTGAAGAATACAACGCTAAATAAGACCGCAAATAATGGACGTATACTGTCTAGTGGACCAACTACGGATAACTCACCAGTTTCCAAAACTTTTATGTAAATGTAAACTCCAATAGAGTTTAATGTTATAGAGATGAATAGGTAACGTAATGCGTACATATTTATAGAGAACTCACTCGCACTCATATAATGAACTATAAACACTGCGGCATAGATGGCGCTTGAAAGAAGAGATGTTGAAAAAGCTAAGCTCACCGCATCTATTTTAAGTTTGTTAGTTACGACTTTTATCATTAAAGCTATCAAACTGGTAGAAATCACATTTATGATCGTGAAGAAGAGCCAGTCCATGCAAATTCACCCTGTTTTTCTTAAATTCAATCCTATCGCTAAAAGATAGCCTCCTCTAATATTTAAGGGTTTTATAGATCTAAGAGGTTTTTCGAGATGACTTAAACTATTAGTAAGATGCTACATAGCAATTTATACTCTTCTCGCAAAATTCTAGGCATTGGTATAATTGGCACTCCTATGATCTTCTTTACAACCAATCCTTGTGATTGAAGACAAAGCCTAAGCTCATCGTATGTGAAGAGATGTTGGTAGAGTTTAAGTCGCTTGTTTTCAAACTCGAAATCCCACTTTCTCTCTCATGATTATCGTGCATTCTTGAACTTTTAAATAGCTTTACACTATCCCAAAAAGACTTGCTTCCTCCCCTAAGATAGTTACTTACTCCTACTATCGTTTTTCCTCCAAATTTCGTAACCCTTGTAATTTCTGCTAAAGCTTTTTTGTGATCAGGTAAATGGTTTAAGACCCCAAACAATGAAATAACATTTAAAAACATTGAATTTCTAAATGGTAAGTTTGCAGCATCTGCTATCACTATATCTATATTTTTACTAACTATTTCTTGGCTTTTTATTTTATTTTTTCCAGCTGCTATCATTCCTTTAGATATGTCTAAGCCTACAATTTTATGACCTTTCTTAGCTAAATAAATCGTCCAATGTAGCGTGCCGCAACCAGCATCAAGCGTGAGTCCACCAGGAGTCACTTCATTGTCTAGGATTTCAGCTATTATTTTCTGCCCATAGTGGTAGTAAGGTGACGCAGTATCCTCATAATAAAATTTGGCGTAATAAGCGCCCAAAGCATCATAAAATTCTTTTACTTGTTTTTTTGGTTTTCTTCTACTGGCAAATGCTCTGTTAACTTAAGGTTTTTCTAGGCCAAGGATTACCTTTTTCTTATGTTCAAAGTATTCGAACTAAACTTCAAGAGGCAGAGAACCAACCTTTCTTTAGTTCTCTACGCTCTTTACTTGGTAACCCTTGGCCTAAGTTATAGAAAAGCTTCGAACGCTATTAAAGTTTTCGTTGAAAGAAGCCACGTGGCAATTTGGAAATGGGTTCAAAG
>JAAOZO010000175.1 GCA_011605715.1 Nitrososphaerota archaeon
CAGCGTCAGATGTGTATAAGAGACAGATATTATTGGAGCAATAACATAGTGTCTAGCGAACGGAACAAATATTGCGCCAGATACTTGCATTGCAATGTTTAGCATTGTACCCCAATGGACTGTGGAAAAAGGTAATACTCCAATAAAAAATAAAGCTACACTCGCGTAAAGTGCTTGAACCACTGCAAACAGAAAGTTTATTCCGATGTATGGCATAAGTATTGGAAGGACGTCCCCAAATACTATGTTCAATTTCCCTATTCCCATGGCTCTTGAAGCTTCTATAAAGTCTCTTTCCCTTATAGAAAGCACCTGCGACCTTATAGCACGAGCTAACCAAGCCCACGAATTAGCTGAAAGTATTAGACCTATACTTATTGGATCTCTCGTTTGTATTAATCCTGCTAGAACTATAACTAATGGAAGACCAGGAATCGTAAGTACTATATCGACTAAAGTATTAAGTATTAGGTCAACAATACCGCCAAAGTATCCAGAGATTAGTCCAACAATAGAGCCTATCACTACAGTAATAACTCCTGCTATAAAAACAATTACAAGTACATCTCTTGAGCCCCATATAATTTCAGATAGAATGTCAACGCCAATATAGTCGCAACCTAAAGGATGCTCCAACGAGGGGGGCGCATAAACTTGATCGAATTTCGGATTTAAGTCAAGGGGGACTACCAATGGGCCTAAAAGAGCCATTAAGATAAAGGACAGCAGTATTATTGAGCCAAGAAGGGCTCTTTTGTTTTCAACAATAATTCTTAAGGAGTTCTTCGCATCATTAATATTCATTTTTTAATCACCTACCTTAACCCTTGGATCTATTTGAGTATATAATAAGTCTGCTATTAGATTGGCCACTATGACTGTAATGGAAAGCATTAAGAACAACCCCTGCAAAAGAGGATAATCTCTAGCTGAAACTGCTGCAGCAAAAAATCGGCCTATTCCAGGATATGTAAAAATTGACTCAACGAGAGGAGAACCTCCAAACATAAATCCTATCGAAAGTATTAAGCCAGTAAATTGTGGTAATATCGAGTTTCGTCCTACATAGTTCGTAATTATTTTTGACTCTCTTAAGCCTCTAGCTTTAGCAACTGTTACGTAATCCTCTCCAAGAATTGTTGTAGCCATAGCTCTAATTCCTAGTGCCCAGCCGCTAAAGTCTGTTAGAACATAAGAGGCTATGGGCAACATAGCATGCTTTAAAACACTTAAAATGAAATCCAAACTTAAACCTGGTGCAATAGTCGAATCGTAAGCACCTCGCATGGGAAAGATGGGATAAACTATTGTTAGTATGTAGAACAATATTAAAGCCATTATGTAGTTGGGAATAGCTCCAAGGAATGTTAAAACAGTAACAGAAAATCCCTCAAAAACGGTTCCTCTTTTATAAGCTAGCACTAGTCCAAGTATAGTGCCTATTGAAAAGCTTAAAGCTAAGGCTATCGAAGACACGAACACGGTCCAAGGAAGACTCTTTACTATTATTTCGGAAACAGGTGTAAAGCTTGAAATTGACCTTCCAAGGTCGCCTCGGAGAAGTCCTGCAATGTAATCTATTAGTTGTTTCCATAGCGGGTCGTTCATGTTAAGCGGCATAAGTGATTTTGCTCTTTCTATAGCTTCTTCTCTAGTTCTTGCCCGTCCCGACCTAATTAAAATCTGAACATAAACGTCCATTGGATTTCCAGGCATAAGCCTTATTAAGAAGAAAGTTAAAACAACTGTAAAAAATACAGAAAGAAGGGCCAATAAGACCCTTCTATAGAGCCACTTCATTACTTTGCTGCCCCCTACTTCTTTCTTGTTAAGAATATTGCGATGATAAGCACTATTACTACTACAACTAAGCCTGCAATTATATACGTCTCTGTTGGTGTAGTTGGAGGTGGCGTTGGTTTTATTCCCCAGTAGCTCATATTTAGTCCAAATTTTCCAGGGAAGAAAAGCTGAGCAACTATAATTCCTCTTGCATAGTCTGTACACATCCATGCTGGATCATAAGATGGGGGATAGACGAATCTTTGAGAACCGTAAAATTGAGCGTCAACATCAGCAAACGGAAGTGCGAACAAGTAATCGTTGTATATTTGCGCGAGTTCCCTAACATATACCTTCTGCTCCTCTACTGATTTCACTTTTCCCCAGTCTATAAAGAACTGAGTTAAGTTAAGTTCCTTACCTTGCCATTCAATGACTTTTGGAAAGCTTGCGTAAGTTGGAAATCCATAGCCTGCTGTTGCATCAAAGCCCTGTAGGAATGGATGGTCACCACCAATTGCGTCCCAAACTATATCGAAGTCTCCATTTGTTTCTGCAGTTGCTACTGTCGCCCAATCAAGGGCTAGGGGGATAACGGTAATCCCTACGCGGTTTAATTGTGTAGCAAGGTTTTGCATCAGTAATGCTATATCCGTCCAAGGAGCTGGAAACTTAGCATATAAAGTTATAACAGTTCCATTTGCATAACATAATTGGCCTTTGTTGTTGTAGGTTAATCCAAGTTGCGCAAAAATTGCTTTTGCTTTTTCAGGGTTGTACTCATACTTGTTAAGGCTATCTAAGAATGACTGATCTAACCAGTTTACTATGTAAAAGTCAGAATATGGAGTCACCCATTTTTCCTCATGCCAACATGGATAATTAATTGCTGAAATAAGTTCAGTTCTGTTAATCGAATAAGCTAACGCTTGTCTAAATAGTTTATTTGCTAGAAGTGGTCTTTTCCAATTGAATATTATGAAGTCATGCCTTGTACTTTTTGCATAAAGCACCTTTACTCCTTGGGCAGTTAAGGCATCAGCAACAGAAGCTGGAGAGAAAGGCTCTCCCCAATCAGCAGTGTTCGAGAAGAAGTAGCCCCAACCAACTTCATTACTTGGCTCTTTTATACCATGAATGTAATCAATCACAATTTTATCGGCAGCATAGAATTTATCAAACTTCTTCAGCCATAAGTCACTTTCTGTCATGTTCTCTAGCATGAATGGTCCAGTTCCTACAGCTCCTTCACTGACTGTTCTAGGAGTAAACTTATTTAGTTCTACACCTATAGCTTCAGCGTTTTCTGGATTAGCAACGTATTCGTCAACGTATTTCTTAAAAACATGATATGGCCCATTGATGTATGCGCTGAGTATATAGTTTTGCGCTAAGTCTTTAAGTCCAACAACGTGAAACTTTATTGTATAATCATCTACAATTTGAACGTCATCTATAACGTTACTTGACCATTCAGAGTACCCTCTTATTTTGTGAAGCATAAAGGTGCTCCAAACATCCTTTGAAGTAAATGGTTGTCCATCGTGCCACGTAACATCATTTCGTAACTTTACAACTAGCCAGTCTCCATCGTAGGTCCAATTTGTAGCTAATTCTGGGAAGTACTGCGAAGTTCCTAAAATATGAGGAGCAAGTTGATCGTACATGTTTACACCTGCATGCCCGATGAATCCAGTTTCGGAGTATGGATTAAAATGACCTTCTGGTTGAAAGTTAGCTTCCATTGAATATACAAATATTACAGGTCTTCTAATTTCTTCACCTTGACCTATTATGCCCTGTAGGAGTAGTGGTGCTAGGAATAGTACTAGGATTAAAAGAGGTGCTAATCTTTTAGTTTTGTTAAAATTTTGCATACTTTTCACCTCATCTCGTAGAATAACAGAAGAAGTTTATAAACGTTTAGTAGTACTATGTTTTATAACTTAGTATTTTTCTGAGAATTTGTTTGTTCCTTTTGCTTTGTTTTTAATTCCAATGAAGCTTGCCTTTTCACATCAAAATAAACAGCTAAAAGAAACAAAATGCTTACGATAAGGCCGATTACATCAACTATAAATTCTGGACTTTTAGTATCAAGAAATGGTAGTGGTATTAATGCGAGAAAAAGAACTAAAATTCCAAAGTTAAACATTAAACGACCCAAGTTAGGATTCATGCTCATATCTCCAAAAGAGTTAGCTTTAACTTTTGCGTTTTTCGTCATATTACGTTTTCAGTTAAAGCATTGTAAATTAAATTTTTTTTATAATTAAATAAGTTACTTTTGAACTAGACTTTAAACTTTTAAATAAATGAGAACGCATAGAAAACAAGCAAAGAAACAACATATGCTACTGACAAACTCATAAGTAAGCTAATCAAGGTCATCTTTATGCTCTTTGTTTCAGGATACGTTGCAGCAACAGTAGCAACACATGGCGTGTACTACATTACGAAAGTTAAAAAAGACAAAGCTGAGGCTGGATAAAGAGAAAGTATACTTATAGCTTCAGAAGGAGTTGAAGTGCTAAATCAAATTGCTAAAGTTTCGATAATCACTTCCTTTGCTATAAAG
>JAAOZO010000065.1 GCA_011605715.1 Nitrososphaerota archaeon
TGCCTAGCAAGTTCAGCTACACTATGCTTTCTTGTGTCTTTTCCAAGAACAAGAACTTTCCCTTTTTTGGGCTTTATTAGGCCGTTGATTAATTTTATCAAGGTTGTCTTTCCAGAGCCATTAGATCCCATGATAGCATAAGCCTTACCTGATTTTAAGCTGAGTGATACATCCTTTATTGAAAAATCATCGTCTTCGTACTTAAACCATACGTTCTGTAGTTCTACTATGGGCTCTTCCTTTCCCTCAAAATTTTTCTCTTGCCTTTTTATAGGCCTATGTTCGTAGTTTAAGTTATTGTTTTGCTCACCATTAAGTCTTATAACTTTGTCAAGACAAGCTTCTAACCCTTTTATACGTCTCGTAAGCAATATGACACCAACGTTGTGTTCTTTTAGTACTTCTACAATTTCCACTAGGCTCCTAATACCCTTCCAATCTAAGTTTGAAGTTGGTTCATCCATAACTAAAAATTTTGGGTTCATAGCTACCGTAGAAGCTATTACAAGTCTTTGCTTTAGTCCACCAGAAAGGTTTCTCGTAAGCTTTTTCCTGTACTTTTCTAGACCAAGAACTTTTAGGACGAATTCCACTCTATTTTTAATTTCATCTTCTTCTAACCCAAGATTTTCAAGACCAAACCTTATGTCTTCTTCAACACTTAATCCAAAGATTTGAGCTTCGTAGCTTTGCATAACTATGTTGATATCTTTTATAAGCTCGGAAGGTCTTTTCCCAAGGATATTCTTCTTGTTTAGTAAAATTTCACCGGTAACTTTTGCTTGAACTATATTTGGGATGATGCCAGTAAGGCAGTAAGCTAAAGTTGTTTTTCCAGATCCGCTTTGACTAACTACGGCTAACGCTTCTCCTCCTCTTAAAGAAAAAGAGAAGTTACTAAAAATGGGTTTATCGTCATAACTGCAACAAAGATTGCTTACTGAAAGTAAGCTTACAGCCTCCATTTGATTAGTTTCCTCCTAATGAATATAGGAGCAACAGCTCTTAAGATGATTGGAGTTCCTATTAGTATAGGAGGCAAGTCACTTAACGAAAGCATTACTAAAGCAGGTACAAAAGGCGCAGCACCAACTAGTTCAAAGCCTACTGCAACTATTGGAACCATTATGATTCCAGAGATAAGTGAGGCTAATGTAGCTTTCAGTAAACCTTTTGTGCTTAGCGCATCTTCTGGTTTTGCAAATAAGCCCGGAATTAGCCCAGTAAGGCCTACTCCAATTAAGTCAAAAACTGGAGTTGCAGGATTAAAGTAGCCACCAAGTATAGCCCATAATGTATTTCCTACAGCACCAGAGATGAAACCTAATACTGGGCCATAGAGAACTCCAAAGACGCAAGGAAGAAATGCAAGAATTCTCCAGTGTATTGCACCAGGTATCAGAGGAATGGGAGCAGTTAGCAAGAAACCTACTCCAGTTATAGCTGAGAAGACAGCGGCATAAGCTAAAGCAACTTGAGCACCTGGTTTTGGAAGTTTTTCAACTTTTGCTTCGTCTTGCTTGCTGTTCATTGCAAACGCCGGCTCCTGCTACTTAAATTTAAGCTTAGATACCTAGAACTAGTAAAAATTAACATACTTATGTAAAAGTTTCGACCGTTCAGTCTTACAAAAGCTTTTAAGCAAAAATAAAGAGTAAAAAGGAATGATGCAAAATGGCGAACTTCGAAGATTTAATCAAAAGAGGATTAGAGGCTTTTCCTGACTTAAAGAAAATCGAAGAACTTAAAAAAGTTCTTGTTGTCCAACCACATGCAGACGATGCGGATGTTGGAATTGGGGGTACAATAGCAAAACTAGTCGACAATGGATGCGAAGTTACATATTTAACTTTAACTGATGATAGATGTGGAACTTCAGATCCTTCAATGCTACCTGAAACATTAGTAAAGATAAGAATGCAAGAACAAGAAGAAGCTGCGAAAGTCTTAGGTGTGAAGGAAGTAATCTGGCTTGGATACCACGACAGCGAACTTTATCCAAGTTTAGAATTAAGAGAAAAAATAATAAGAGTGATAAGGGAAAGAAAACCAGAAGCCATCTTTACTGTTGACCCTTGGTTAATGTATGAAGCTCACCCAGACCACAGAACTACTGGAATAATGGCGGCAGAAGCGTTTATGTTTAGTGGCTTGCCAAACGTTAACAGAAAACATTTGGAAGAAGGTCTTGAACCACATACAGCAGAGTATATAGCCTTTTTTGTAACTTCAAAGCCAAACACGTATGTAGACATAACTAATTATTTGGATAAAAAGCTAGAAGCTGTAAAGAAGCACAAGTCGCAGTTTGGATATGCATGGAGCTTTTTTGAATCTTATATAAGATATCAGGGAAGAAGGTATGGAAAACAAGTAAATGTTCAGTATGCAGAAGCTTTTAAAGTCATGCCTGGAATTTTTCTGCACTATAACGTCGATGCCAGTGAACTTTGAGCTTCTAAGATTCTAAAAAAGAATTGTGAGAACTAACTTAAAGGAAACCACGTTTTTATAATCTTTCTTTTTATTAAAGCAATTACAAGTACAAAAGAAGGAACAACCGTTAAGAACACATGCAACACATTAAAAACTGCTGTGAGTAGAAGAACAACCAACATGCCTCCGAAGTTCGGACTTAACTTAATTCCAGTTACTAGGGAAACTGCAAAAGTTGCGTAGGATAAGAAATCAGGCATAAAAACCCATATGACGAAGTAGTTTGCTAAAGTTAACACTGCAACCCTAACTATTGCAGACAATGCAAGAATTGCAACAACGTAAGTCAAAAGTCTAGATTTCATCTTACGACAAATAGCTGTTCCAATCCACGCTCCCACTATAGTTGACAAAACTGATAAAAACTTCAAAAAGGGTCCTATTGGTGCAAAACTTCCAAAGAAGTTTAGTACAATCCAGTACACAAGAGAAGTAAAAACTCCAGGCAAAGGTCCAAGGAGAATGAAGCTGATCATAGTAGGAATTTCTGCTAAGTCGAACTTTAAGTAAGGAACTAAAAGAAAGGGGAAGCTAAGAGGTGCGATAGCCATAACTGCTGCGAGAGCACCAAAGAAAGCAGAGGTAACAACCGTTCTTGTGCGCGAAAGCATACGCTGTTATATTTTTGAGGTTACTTAAATTTTACTAACTTACCAAAAAATAAGTAACTTAATCTTAAGATAAGCGAACTAGGAATGTCAAGCTCTCGCCACCCATAACACCGCATTCTTTATGATTCTTTTTACGTTTTCATTCCTGTACGTTGGATAGGTTTCGTGCCCTGGCCTAAAGTAAAAGACCTTTCCTTTGCCTACCTTCCACGTTAACCCTGACCTAAAGATTGCGCCGTCAGCTTCAAATATGGAAACAAAGACAACATCATCTGGCTTTGGAACTTCAAATGGTTCGCCGTACATCTCTTCCTGTTCTATCACGAAATCTTCAATGCCACTTGCAATAGGATGCTTTCGATTAAACACATGTACATACTCTGACCTTCCATCTTCTCTCCAGCTTCCTAACTTACATTTTGTCCCCATCAAGGAAATGAATGGTTTTGAGAAGTGCGAAGAATGTAGTGGTATGAAGCCCATTCCGTCGTTCTTAACTCTTTTAACTATTCTACTTACGATTTCGTCTGGAACTTTATCATGTTTTTGATGTCCCCACCATACTAAAACATCTACTCCAAAAAGCGTCCTCTCGCTTAGTCCGAACTCTGAGTCATTAAAGCTTGAAGTGTAAACTTCTACGTTTGGCAACTCTCTTAAGAAGCTGGCAATTTCTCCATTTATTCCGTTTGGGTAAACACTCTTCGGCTCAGTACCTTCAGACCAAACTAAAACCTTAATCTTCCTCTCCATTTTTCTTTCGTCGCCTACGTTTTAAGCTAAGTGAAAATATAAAGGTTTCACAAGAAAATGAACTGAGAAATTAGAAAAACTTATATAACAATGTTATCGAACTTAAAGGCATGAAGATTGTTAACAATTTAGTGGTATGCGATAGCATACTTGATTTAATAGGAAGGACGCCAATGGTAAAAATTAACAAATTAACTAACGAAGGAGATGCGACAGTATTTGCAAAGCTAGAGTGGTACAATGCAGGAGGGTCAGTAAAAGATAGAATGGCCTTGTTCTTAATAGAGTATGCGGAAGCTTCTGGGAAGCTTGATAAGAAAAAGACAATACTTGAAGCAACTTCAGGGAACACGGGAATAGCTTTGGCAATGATAGCTGCTGTAAAGGGATACAAAGTAAAGATAGTAATGCCAGAGTCTGTAAGCGTTGAAAGAAGGAAGATAATAAAAGCTTATGGTGCTGAGCTAGTGCTTTCTCCAGGAGACAAGGGAACAGCTGGCGCGATAGAGCTAAAACAAAAAATTCTAAGAGAAAATCCAGAGAAGTACGTCGACCTTGACCAGTTTAAAGATCCTGCAAACATCTTAGCACACTATCAAACAACTGGAAAGGAAATACTTGAGCAAACAGAAGGGAAGCTTGACATGGTAGTAGTAGGTGTTGGAACAGCAGGAACTGGAGTAGGAACTTCAATGAGGGTAAAAAGTTACAAAAAAGAAATTAAAGTAGTTGGAGTTATACCTAAGCTTGGTGTCAGCATACAAGGAATAAGAAATCCAAGAGAAGAAAATCCAACTCAGCTATTTAGAAGAGAATGGTTCGATGAAATTTATGAGATAAGCTCTGAAGAAATTCCGAAAACTTTTGAAGTAGCCAGAAAGCTTGCAAGAGAAGAA
>JAAOZO010000178.1 GCA_011605715.1 Nitrososphaerota archaeon
ATGTTTCATGTAGTATTTCATCATTGCATATGTTAGAATTGCTTGGTCTTCGCAATCGCCTTGCTTTATTTCGAGCGTAAGTCTAGGTGTTTGTACGTAATTTCTTACTGTAGATGTTTCAAAGCTGATAATGTAATCAAATCCATCAATGTTTACATGACTATAATAGAATATGTATAACATATTAATATCACTTGCATACTTAACATTTGATGTTATACAATCGTAGATTTTTTTTACATTTCTTTATTTATAACATTTTTATCAAAAAGAAATCAGAAGCATCAACGATAATTTATGATATAAGTAGTGACCTAATATGCATGGGCGAAGTAATAAGAGACTTAAGAGAGAAAATAATAGAGTTTAATAAAAATGAAAAAGTTAAGCAAGAAGAATATCTTAGAACTTTAATTCTCACTACAGAAGAAAAAAGGAAGAAGAGGAAAGTAGAGTACTTATATTAATTAGTAAACAGAGGACATATTAGAGACATACAAAAAATAAAATAAAAAAAGATTTTAGAATGGTATTTTATGGTGCACCAAAACCATTCGGTTTTGCTAACGCAAACCAAAGGTGTCCTGGGCCTATTTTCGGGTCTATTCCCTGATCCATTATTACCTCAGACTGCCCCCAGATTGAATAGCCACCTTCGCGCCAGTATGGGCTCTTATCAAGTTCTGGGCCGACCCATACTATTTTATAATGCCAAACTGCACCTGAGCCGCCAGGAAAGGCCCCATTAAACTCATTTGTGAGCCATGCATTGTAAGGCGGATCACTCCAACCTTCTTTATTATCCCTATCCCATTCAGCGTTCCACTTCATCACAAGCTTGTCGTATCTGTAGACACCCCAATATTCCTCTATTTGCTCATCAGACCATCCTTTGGCGCGACACCAGCTTTCAACAGTGCCCACGAAGACTCTTGCTTTGTAGTTGTAGCCATACTCATTAAAGCCACCACTTTCAGCTAGCACTAGACTTAGCGTCAAAGAACTAACCAAGACAGTAGCCAAAGCCATAACTAACTTAATCTCTGTTTTCTTCATTTTTCCATCACTCTCCTTTCTCCTCATTTTACCATGTAGTAGATTGAGTTTTTGTTTCTTATAGCATCTTCAACTTTTTCCATGAATTTTTTTCTAACTTTTTCTTATGCTCTTTCCAATACTCTGAATGATGAAAAATGCAAAGTCCTCTTCTTACGCTCTTCTTCTGTTACTCCACTCATTTTAGACGTCCACCTCAAAAATTTTCTTGGCTAGTGCTTTTCCAATCTCCACTATGCGCTTCATATTCTCGTTGGTTGGCGGTCCATTAATTTCTAGTGTGCCAACTACCTCGATTTTGAAATCTCCAAGAATTTCTTGAATCTGTCGTATTGCACCTCCACTCCAACCATAAGAGCTTAAAAAAACAGCAAATTTTGTTGGCGGGCGCAACGTCTTGAAAAGATATGTAGCGTAAATAGCCAACGGATGAGCCCCGCCTAAAACTGTCGGGGCGCCCAAAACAATAGCTCGTGAGTTCACAAGGTCTTTGGCTAAATCGCCAACATCGGTTACGGCTAGGTTGTGGAAGGCTAGTTCAACGCCCTCCGATGCCAATGTCTCAGCTATCTGCTTGACCATTGCGTCTGTGCTTCCCCACATGCTGACGTAGGCTATTGTGGCTTTTGGCCTGGTTTCACCGGCCGCCCAACGCCTATATGCATTTAAAATAAGTTCTGGCTTTCTATGAACTGGACCGTGGCTTGGTGCTATCACTTTGATATCTAAACCAGCAATTTTTTCAAGAGCTTTTTGCGCCATAGCCCTGAAAGGCATCATTATTTCACCCCAGTACCGCTGGGCATGAACCAGCAAATCCTCGATTTCGTCGCTGTAAATACCTCCAGCCAAATGGGAACCGAAGAAGTCGCACGGAAATAGCACTTTATCCTCTTCTATGTATGTGAACATTGTTTCTGGCCAGTGGAGCATTGGCGCTTCAATGAAGCGTAGGGTTTTGTCGCCTAGGCTTATAGCTTCCTTGTCAGCCACAACTTTAATTCGCTCTTGTGGAACGTGATAGTAGATTTGAGCCATTTTCGCTCCCCTGCCGGTAGCCACCAGTTTGGCTTTCTGTGCAATCTTCATTACGTGGGGTATTGCTCCAGCGTGGTCT
Source organism: Nitrososphaerota archaeon (assembly GCA_011605715.1). GTDB lineage: Archaea > Thermoproteota > EX4484-205 > EX4484-205 > JAAOZO01 > JAAOZO01. The sequence continues at coordinate 2,174 of JAAOZO010000178.1, forward strand.
GGCTCTGCATGGTTCATAACAACATAGTCGAGGTCTTCAATACTCGTGAGACTGTTAATTTTATCTTCCAACTCTTTTTCAAAGCCCGGGTTCACAGTATCTATTAGGGCTTTTCCGTTTTTCCCAATTATGAGGTAAGCGTTATAGGATGTGCCTCTTGGAAGCGGAATCAAGGCATCGAAAATTCTGCGGTTCCAATCTCTTATGCCAACCCAATAAACGCTTTCTACTATTTTCATTACATTTCTTTCATTCATCTTCATTTTCACCTTTTATTACAATCTTAATAAAGTATATTTATGCCTTTTCCCAAAATACTACAAGGAGGAATGAACAAAATGCTACTACCATTCAAAGTCACCATAAAAAACTTACTCCCACCAGTGAGGGTTACAGTAGCCAAACAACTAATTGACAAAACATGGCTTAAAGCAAATAGAGGTAGCCAAACTCTTAGGTGTAAGCCAACCAGCCAATAAGCCTCTACAATAGGAAAATGCGGGGAAAAGCCATAAACTTGAAAAAACCAGAGAAATTAGAAAGTTAGTCAAGAATTTAGCGAACTCCTTAGCAAACAGAAACCCATCCATAAAGATTTCACTCTAAAATTCTGCGAAAATCTGTAAGACTGCATACGCAATCTACTTTTTAGTTTTTCTTTTTTGATCCACCTTCTAATTGTGCTCTCTGAAACTCCTAATTTTTTACTCACTTCCATAACAGACATGTAAGGAAAACCTTTACCTTCATGAAAGGGATAACAGCCCCACATCCTTTATATTTATGTTTTTCCTCATCAACAGGTTCTTCATGAAAATCACAATATCCAAATCCATTGAGTTCATTGGTTTCCAAGATCTCACCTTTTTATTCAAGAATTGAAGGGTAACTTTAAGGTATGAAAAACTAGCATCAACATTCTTAGCTTTTGTATACGTAGCATACATCATAACGTACCTAAGATTTTTGCAATGGGCTCTAAATTAACTTTCTTGATGAACCTAAAAGAGAAAAAAATAATCTTTATGAGTCTACGAAAAAGCTAAATATATTGCTTTTCTAATGGCGACATTCTCCGTAAATACTGTAGGTATGCTCTGCCTTTCCCCTAGAAAAACTTTAAGCCAATGAATCAAAGTGCTGTATTTAAAGTAAAATTTAAATATTGAAGAATATAAAGTAACCTGATGAGCATATTCCAGAAAATCAAAGAGAGAGTTACACCTCCAAGAGTTAATATTTCTGTTTCCTTAAAAAAACCATTTTTTGTCTTGGGAGAACCAATAGAAGGAACCCTTCAAGTCTTTTCTCAAGAAGAATTCGATGCTGTTGAAATTAGATGCGAGCTTGATTGTACCGAGCGAGTAAAAAAGTTAAGAAGAGTCTACAATGAAAATCTTAAGCGAGAAGTTGACAGAGAAGTGTGGGAGTATGCTAAGCTTTTCTCAGCTAGACCCCAGTTAGCTGGGCCTATTCACATTCCAGTTGGATTTGCGCAAAACTATCAATTTAAAATCCAAACTCCAGTAGGAGTGCAACCTTCTTTAAAAAGCGTTGATAGAGTGGTAGCATGGGAATTAAAGGGAGTAGTTGCAGTAAAAGGAAGACCTGATGCAACCAGTAGAACTATTGAAGTTCAAGTCTCGTTACCCTCGCAAGTACCGCTAGTTCAGCAACCTGCAACTGTTACATGTGAGTACTGCGGAACTGTCTATCCTGAAACTTTAGTAAAGTGCCCAAACTGCGGAGCTCCACGGAAAAAATAAGAGTAGATTGCTCTACTTTATTGTAAGAGTTAATGAAACTAATCTACCTATTTTGAAACTGTTAACTACAGCAAAAAATGCATTATCCTTATGCCATTTTTGACTAAAGGACTTAGAAAATAACTTTTGTAAAAAAGAATAAAAAATGTTTAAGGATTAACTCAAAAGTTCTACTCTAGCTTGAACTTGCCTTTCTTTACCTTTGCTTCTTTTCTTTCTTGTTTTGTAAGGTCGTAAACCTTTCTTAACATGTTTTCATAGTCTTTAGTCATGTTAACTTTTCTTCTTGCCATCATTCTTCTTGCAGTTTCCACCGCTGAGTCCAAGAATATTTCTGTAGGCTTTGCTCCAAGACTTTTAGCCCACATAGTAAAGGAAGGTACGTCTTCTGTTGCATAAGCTATCACCTGAGAACTTACTCCTACTTTCTTTCCAGTTAAGATCATAGCACCTATTGATGTTTTTGAATGATCACCCATAACTGTACCAACAAATTGTCCTGCTCCGACTTTTTCACCTCTAACGGTAACTTTCACAGTTCCATATGTATTCTTAAGGTCGGAGTTTGTAGTACCTGCGCCAAGATTAACCCACTCTCCTAAGTAAGAATGACCTATGAAACCTAAGTGACGCTTGTTTGAGTATCCTTGAACTATTGTTTCTTCTACTTCTCCACCTATTCTGCAAACGGCTCCAAAGCTACAACCTTCCCTTATTTGAGCACCGAATATTATATTGTCCTTACCAATGTAGCTTGGTCCATCTATTCTTGAAAGAGTTTGAACGTAAGTATTCTCTCCGATGTACACAGGGCCATTTCTTACATCAATGACAACTCCAGCTTCAACAAAAGCACCTTTAGCGACGTATAAGTTCTTCGGATCACCATAGATCGTAGCCTTGCTGTCAACTTCTCCTTGTGAACCGCCTTTAGCAATAGAACTAAACTCTTCCTTTATTTTTTCAGCATTATTGTTCACTAGCTCCCACGTGTACTCTAGAAGCTTTAAATCGCTAACTTCTTTAGACTCTGCTTTACTCTTAAGCTTCTTAATGCTCTTCTTGTCTATTGGCTCAAGGAAGAGTTCTCCAACTTCTTTTACTAGGTCACTTTTTAAGTATGCAAATGCCAATCTTTCTTTCTGAAATGCCAACGTGTTCTTACCAAGCGAAGACTCTATGGTGCCCTTTAAGTTACTGGAAGCTAGTAAACTTCCGTTTATTAGCAAGATGTCATCGTCCAATGATTCAAGTTTATTAGTTGGAACACCTTGTTCAGCATAGGTTGGGGCTAAATAGTCTCTAGTGAAGAATACGTACTCGACGCTTGGGAATAAGCCAACTATTTTCTCGTACAGTTTACTAGTTCCACACCTTAGGTCGTATGTAGGTCTTGTGTATGTTAGTGGAAGGAAGTTTTCAAAGTATTCGTCTTCAAAAAAAGCTATTTTCATTTGGGTTCGCCACCCACTTGCTCTTTTGTTGCAAATTTAAATTTTATCACGAATAAAGATTTTAAAGTTTTTTATCATAAAAGTAAAAGATATAAACAATAGCCAAAGTTGAACAAGGAGGTGAAAGAAAACATGGAGGTCCTTTCAAGCAGAGGAATACTAATAGGGCCAAGAAACGGAATGAAAAAACAATATAAAAAACAATACTTAGTACGGTTCGAAGGAATAGATACGAGAGAAAAAGCAAAAAGCTTGATTGGAAGC
>JAAOZO010000232.1 GCA_011605715.1 Nitrososphaerota archaeon
CCAATAGCGATAGCTAAATCTCCAACCTTTAATGTCGAAGAGCTTGCTATGGTTAGAGGATAAAACTCGTTCCTTGAGGCATTTACTACAAGAACTGCTAGGTCACTGTAAGGGTCGCTACCAATAACTTTGGCAGGATAAGCGTCACCGTCCCAAAAAGTAACCGATATGTTGTAAGCAGAATCTACGACATGAAAGTTTGTGATAACATAAAAACTTCCAGAGTAGTTTATAACGAAGCCAGATCCAAGAACTGTGGAGTATTGAATGACTGGACCAAAGAAAGTATATACTTTCTGAACTAAAGTACCTTGTACAACAACTACTGAATTTTTAGCCTGTTGATAAATTTTTGATAAAGATATAATTGCTCCAGAAACGTTAAGAGAAGACAAAGCCTCTATCGATGATGCTAACGAACTAACTTGTGACTTTACTAAACTTAGTTCATTCTTAAGTTGAGAATTTTCTGAAGACAGTTGACTTACTTTTTGAGAAAAGTCGAAGTAAAGGAACGTCGTTAATCCAAGTGAAGAAATTGTAAGTATAACTAGTAAAGCAATAGCCAAATAAACTTTTGCAGATGAATTTTGGCCTTTTTCCATAACTTTGGGTTAAGAAACCTGCTAATTTAAACTTTGCATACGAATCGTCCTTTATTTTATATCAGCAAAAATATAATACCGGTAAATTAATAAACTAGTTTACTTCTATACTGACCATGGAAAACAAGTGGCGGCTCGATTTTCTAATACTAGACACGATTGCAAGCGTAAGAAGGGGCCTAGGCGTCAATGAACTTTCTAGAATGCTAAGAGGAAGAGTTTCCAAAGTAAAGCTCATTGAAGAGATAAGAAAGTTAAGCGAAGAAGGATTAGTGAGAATTAAAAAGGATCCAAGACACAAACAAAGAAATTTAATCGTTGTAGATGAAAAAGTACTTGAAGCCTTTGATAGTATAAAGATAAATGAAGAAACAGCAAGAGATATTGGAAACCTTTCAGAAAAGTTGAGAAGCTACATCGTTACATGCTCTAGCTATATTTCAACTTTAACTGATCCGATAATAAAGAAATATGCAACTTACAGACTGCTACGACAGTTTTCAGAGCTTATGACGAGCACCTTAGGGGTGAAAGGTGAGATTGATTTCTAAAATTATAAGGGACTTTAGTTATAGAGTTAACATCCACCTGATAAACTTCAGAATTCTCGATTGGAAGGCGTACTTATTCGTTTCAGTCATTGGATCCTTTGCCACTTTTGAATTTTCTAAGTTCAATCCATTACGGTATATACTTTTCATTGCACTAATTTGTTCCTACTTAGCTTTTTCTTTTAGCATAAACAACATTTTTGATAAACATGTTGATTCTTTGGATGAAGTTGCCTTAAGTAAAAATCCAGTGGCAAGCGGAAAGATAGCAGAAATTGAGGCTTTAGCGTTAAGCATTTTAATGCCGATAGTTTCATTGCCTGCTTCTCTTATTGTTTTTGGAATAAAGTACCTCTTAGTATATGCTTTTGCTTATGCTTTAAGTACAATGTACTCTGCACCTCCCTTTAGATTAAAGGGAAGACCAATAGCCGACCTAGTAGCCCATGGAACCTTCTTTGGAGTATTACCTTTTCTACTAGGTGCCCTTGTCTTTGGTAGTTTAAATGTATTGAGCTTAAGTCTTAGCTTGTCTTTCTTTTTGTATTCTATTTTCCTAGAACTAAGGAACCATATAGAAGATTATGACTTTGACCTCTTAGCAAATATAAAAACTACTGCTGTTGTAATTGGAAAGGAAAGAAGCAAAAAAATAAAAGAAATAATAGCAAGCGTTGTAATACTTTGGTTAGTGTTAACTTCTCTTGCATTAAAGCTTTACTGGTCGTTGGCAGTGATCGCCTTGTCGTTACTACTCTGCGACCTACTGGGATTAAACAAAGATAGAAAAATTGATGCTACCTTTGCTTTAGCTACAGTCTCCTTAATCCTAGAAACGGTTTTACTTAGCTTTTGATTAGGCTCTTGCCGTTATTATTTTTTCACTTCCAATAAGCTTTAAGTTTATTTCGTACAGGAATATTAAGAAAATAAAGTTTACTAAGTTTGGCACAATTATTTCGACGAAGTCAGAAGTAACGAGAAATGAAATAGAACCAAAGAGAGAGCCAAAAATAGGCAAAAACTTAAAGTATCTTGTTAGTGAAACTGGTAAAAACCAGGCAAAGGCCATTGGTAAAGTAAAAAGTAAGCTTGGAATTATTGAGTAAGTTTGAGCTTCCTTTACTGACTTTGAAAAAAGACCAATAGCCAAATAAACGAATGCCATCAGCATCGAAGCCAAAAATACAGAAAAAACTACTAAAGCCAATTCAATTGAAGAAGGTAAGTTAAATTGAGCATCTGTACTAAAAAGACCAAGGTTAAGTTCAACACTCATCCCTCTTATTAGCAGTAATGCAACAATTCCTGCAAGCATGCTTAACAATGAACCAAAAGAAATTGATACTACCTTACCTAGCAAAACTGCGGACCTACTAGGCGCATTTGAAAGCAAAAGCTCGAAAGTACCCTTTTCTTTTTCTCCAACGGTCTTTTCTAATGCAATACCTGTACTGAAACTCATCCCTGCAATAATCAACGAAAAAGGCAAATAAAAGTAAACGTACGACAAAGATAAAGAGGAACTTGTACCTTGTAAGTTGGCAGCTATTGGAATGGTAACTATTGGTCTCACAAAAGACATATTCAAGTTAAGATTCTCAAGCCTTTGTGAGAGTATAAAGTTAGAAAATTGTTCGATAACGAGTTGATAAGGTTGTATTGAAGCTATAGTTTTCACAGAAGATGCATCGAACATTAAAAATACTGAAGACGCCCCACCATTTGATATATTATAGCCAAATCCTTTTGGTATGATTATAGCTAGATCAAAGACGCCATCTTTTAAAGAAGAATTTATATCTTTTGGGATACTACTTTCTTTAATGACTTCAGAATTATTTACTAGTCTAATAAATGTAATCAGCTGGTTGCTATAGTTTGAGTTATCTTCATCAACAACTAGGATCCTTTGCTTTGTTACGTTGCTTGTTGCAAGCTGAACTGGCAAAAACGATAAGACTACTATGAATAGCGGACCAAGAATTACTCCAATTAGAGCTCTTCTATCTCTTGTTACTTCTTTAATTTCCTTTTTTACTATGGGCCAAAGACCTTCTAACATTTTTTATCACTCCTTTATCAAATGAAGAAAAACTTCCTCTAAATTTTCGACACCAGACATTTTTTCCAACTCTTCCGGAGTTCCTTCGGCAACTTTTTGCCCTCTATTCATCAAAACTATTCTATCTGACAAGTACTGAGCCTCAAGCATATTGTGAGTACAGAGAATAGCAGACTTTTTCTCCTCTTTAACAATTCTTTTAATCATATCTCTAAGCGATCTTGCGCTAGGAACATCTAAGCCCGAAGTTGGTTCATCAAGTATTAAAACCTTTGGGTTATGTACTAAAGCAATTGCGATGCTAAGTTTTTGTTTCATACCTTTAGATAAGGTTGCAACCTTATCCTTTGCTTTTTCTTTCAGGCCTACTAATTCGAGCATCTCAAAAATCTTTCTTTTTAAGTCAAAGGCTCTAAGACCATGTAACTCTCCAAAAAACTGCAAGTTATCAACTACAGTTAATTTCTCGTACAAATTTGCATTTTCAAAAACAACCCCAATCTCATCCCTAACTTCCTTTGGATTCGTTAAAACATTAAAACCAGAAACAGTCACCACACCTTTATCTGGTTTGATTAAGGTTGAAATTATCCTTACTGTTGTTGTTTTACCAGCACCGTTTGGACCGAGTAGACCAACTATTTCACCTTCCCTTACTTCAAAGCTAAGTCCATTAACAGCCGCAACCTTCCCAAAAGACTTGTAAATGTTGCTAACAACTACTGTTTCACTCATTCTCAAGATCTCTTAACTATAAGGAAGAAAAATGAGTATTTTTAAGCATTAATTTTTTAAGCAAGAAAAAGTTAACTAACTTTTCAGTTATATAGTAAAGATTAAAATAGCTTTTTATTTTTCATACAGGCAATGAGGGTTTATCTTTCTGTGCCAATAATTGGAGGAAGAAACCTTGAACTAGCAAAAACAATCTCGAATGTGATCATAGAATGCGGACATGAACTAACGTCAGAGTGGGTAATTTCAGAAGATCCTGGTTTTTCTGTCTCACCTAACTACGTTTATGAAAGGGACACAAGTGGAGTAAAGACATCTGATATAATTGTTGCTGAGGTTTCAACTCCGAGTCATGGAGTTGGTATGGAAATAATGCTTGCAATAGCTCTAAGAAAGAGAATAATTGTTCTAGCAAGAAGAGACGCTCAAATATCCAGAATGTTGCTTGGAGCACCAAACATTGAATGGATATTTTATGACGAAATTGAAGAAATGACACAAAAGTTAAAAGAAAAGCTAAGAAGCTAGTTTATCAACAGTAATGTTTGTTAGATTATGTTGTTTATAGATTCTCCATTTAAAAATTTAATGATTGTTTCAACTGTTTTTTCAGCTATAAACAGCTTTGAATAATCTGTATTCCAAGCTATATGTGGAGTGACAATAACATTGTCTAGCGTTACAATTTCTTCTTCTTTTTTTGGAGGCTCTTCTTCTAAAACATCTAACCCAGCAAACGCAACTTTTTTTGACTTTAAAGCATTTAATAAAGCATTTTGATCAATGATGCTACCTCTAGCTATGTTTATTATAGTTACTCCATCTTTCATCTTTCTTATACGCTCCTCATCTATGAGGTGATAAGTATCTTTCGTAAGAGGTAAAGCAATCACTATGATATCTGAATTTTCTATGATTTGTTCAAGTGAAACATACTTAAAACCTACTTCTATGGCGTCCCCATCTCTTTTAAAAATATCATAAGCAATTACGTTTGCTCCGAAAGCTTTTGCAATTTTGCAAACGTTTAGTCCTACACTACCAGTTCCAAGAACTCCAAAGGTTTTTCCATGTACTGTTTTTCCTTCAAAGTCGTTAATTCTCCACTCACCGTTAACTACACTTCTGTTAGCTTCTCTTATTTTTCTTAAGCCAGAAAGTAAAAGCGCAAATGCATGTTCTGCGACGGGAACGCTACCATATCCAGGAATGTTAGAAACTAAAATTCCCTTCTGCTTTGCATAGTTAACGTCTATATGATCAAAGCCAGTAGACCTAGTTACAATTAGCTTTAGATTCTTCATCTTGTCTATTACTTCTTTAGAAACTTTACTTTGAACAAACACAGAAAGAACTTCAACGTTACTAAAATCAGAAATAACCTCGTTTACAGTTGCTTTTTCAAAATGTAACTCATGCTGAGCTAACTTTTCCTTTGCCACTTTCTCAATGAGGCTATCAGATTCTACAAAAAGTATTTTCATTCTGTTATAACACTGTTATAGAACTATATAAAGCTAACCTTTCTATGCGAATTTGACATTCTCCACGACTAAAGTCGGGAGATTCCCCAATCTCTGCTTCTCCGCCACTAAGCCTACAAGGCATAGGTAAAGAAGCTTCACTTGGAGTTAAGGGCTTAGTCAAAGAAGCCCCGCCTCTAAGCATATAGCTTAGGACAACTCTTCCTATGTTTATTGCTCCATTCAAGTCTGCGTTGTACTGTAGATTACAGTTGTTGCAAACGAATAAACCTTGATTTTTCCTTTCTCCTAAGTTGTTGCATCTATGACAAACTTTAGAAGTATAATATTCCTTAACTTTTACTACAGGAACTCCATCAAACATCGCTTTGTATTCAATAAACTTTGCTAGCTTACTGTAGGGCATTCTATTTACTATTCGATTAAGAGTTCTAACTCCATTCTTGCCGCGATTATTTCTTATTCCTTTTAAGTCTCCTATAACTATTGTAGCTCCAATTTCTTTTGCTCTATTAACAACTTCTCTAGATATTTTATGAAGAACATCATTTACTTTCCTTTTTTCTTTTGAACCAACTTTCTTTATTTCTCCTAAAAGTTTCTTTTCTCCAAGCCTTCCTCTTAGCCAATCATAATGTCTTCTTATTCCTCTTACTTCCTTACCATAGAACTTTACCCCAGTAATCTTCGCACTATCAAGCTCAACTTTAGTAGCTATATTTTTGTCTCCTATGTCTACTGCTA
>JAAOZO010000192.1 GCA_011605715.1 Nitrososphaerota archaeon
GCATACCCATACTCGGGCCAAGTATGAATAGCCAAGTGTGATTCTGCAACCACAACAACTCCAGAAATTCCTTGGGGACTAAACTTATGAAAAACACTTCTTATGACTGTAGAGTTTGAGGCTCTTGCCGCCTCAAGCATTGCCTTCTTTACAGTACTAAAGCTATTTAAACGCTCAGTTTTGCACTCAAACAGTTCAGCGATTATCTGTTTTCCAAGGTATCCCATCATTTCCTCCAATTCCATTAAATATTGAATATAAATTTAAATGTTTCTCTTTTTTTGCCTAAAAATCGCCTATTTTGAATTTTTTTATGACAATTTAGAATAAAGTTGAAAATACAAGTAATTTCTTAATTAGTTGTAAAAGCAATGGTAAGAAGGCATAAATTACTAAAAAAATTGAGTTGTTTAGTTTTTAATCAAAAAAATGAGATATTTCACTAAAAAGAGCTAAAAATAAGGAAAAGAAAAACAATAAACGTATTTTTAAAGACAGAAGAGTTGGTACGTCGTTACTAAGTTTTGAATTTAGAGAAAGCTAGAACTAATGCCTTAAAGAAGAATGAAAATAAGCCAGCTTGAACAAAGATGGACTGTAATTGACTTTATTTGCATAACTTAAGGGATCTTTTCTTAACTCTTCAACTTCTTCTTTACTTAGATTTTTTTCCACCCATTTTAGGTACTTGTGCCTAGCAAGAATACTTGCTGAAGCCACAGCAGGTACCGACTCTGCCTTTGTAAACGAACGAATGTTTGGTTCCCTTAACTTATTTGTGATCCATTTTATTTTCTCCTTGCTTTTTGAGCTATCGAATTCATCTATGACTATACTATAGCTTTTTTCTCTTAGCTTTGAGATCACCCTTCTTATAACTATAGAGTGGGCTAAAGCTAAGATGTCGTTTAATCCAAGTCCTTTTGAAGAATACTTTTTAAGTAAGATGTTAAACTTCAATGGAGAAATAGACAGCGTGGAACTTGCTTGACAGTTACGACTTATTTCTCTTGCTAATCTTTCAATTCTGCTATCTGGAATCAGTTTGCTATCTGTAACGCCGATAGAACTTAAGTATGCAGCCTGTTTTGGCGTTAAAGCAACTGCAGCTGTTACTAATGGGCCAACAATTTCACCCTTACCAGCTTCATCTGAGCCAACTGTAGTATTTTCATCTTTTAACTTTTTATAAAATAAGGATTCAAGAAGTTTTCTGACTTTTTCATTTTTCTGGTAAACAAGTTTCCCAGTTTCGTAAACGATGATAAGAGAGTTATCCACAATACCTCTTAGAAGTTCGAATTCATTTGAGGCAGGTAATCTTCTGAAGGTTGCTTCTTTCGAGATCATTTTAATAAAGTCATTTATGTTTTCTGCTCCTAAGAATACTGGAATTTGCTCGTTTTCCCTATCTTTACTTGGTTGCAACACTTTTAACCGTGTTGATTTAAGTGAATTTAGTTGATTATTAATCTTTTCCTCTATTTTTGTTTTTGACTTATCGACGTTACCTTAAAAGAAAAAGTTAAATATACTTTTTTATAAAATAAACTAGTACAGAAAAATGAAAAATGCCTTAATAGTTGTGGATGTTCAAAAGGACTTTTGTAAGGGTGGGGCATTAGAAGTACCAGAAGGAGACGAAGTTGTAGAGCCTCTGAATAAATATATAGAAGTTTTTGAAGCAACTAAGAATATTGTAGTTTTCACGAGAGATTGGCATCCGCCAGACCATATTTCATTCAAGGAAAGAGGGGGGCCTTGGCCACCTCATTGTGTAAAAAACACTGAAGGGGCAGAGTTTCACCCTAAACTAAATTTTCCAAGCATAGCAATCGTTGTGTCCAAGGCAAGTGAAAGAGATAAAGAAGCTTATTCTGGGTTTGAGAACACTGGGCTGCGAGAGCTTTTAAAAGAACTCAAAGTTGAAAAAGTTTTTGTTGGAGGCTTAGCTACAGATTACTGCGTTAAGAATACAGTATTAGATGCTCTAAAGTTTGGCTTTAAAACTTACTTATTAGCCGATGCTATAAAAGGAGTTAACGTTAACCCTAAAGACAGTGAGCTTGCTATAGAAGAAATGAGGCAAAAAGGAGCAATGCTGATAACATTTAATGAAGCAAAAAAAGCTTGTAAGATAAGCGAAAAATGATAAGGCTTATTGTTCTTGACGCTGATAGAACAATATGGGACCATCATAACGTTACTGAACTTAGAGGTCCATTTAAGCTTGTATCAAAAGATGTAGCTGAAGACACAAACGGAGTTAAGGTAAGGTTGAATGATAAACTAATAGACTTTCTAGAGTTTGCTAGAAAAAAGGGAATTCTTGTATCGTTAGCTAGCTGGAATGAACCAAAAAACGTTTTTGAGCTCTTATCTTTGTTTGGAATAGATAAGTACTTTGTTTTTCCCGTAGCAGAACCCCACCCAAATAAATATCAAATGATACAGAAAATAATAAGTAACCTAAGTAAGATAGGAACAGACATTTCTCCAGATGAAATCCTATATATTGATGATAGAGATATTCATCTAAGTGAAATAAGAGAAAGAATTGGTAATGTAAAATTTCTTAAATTTGGTTTAGATATAAAAGATTGGCAGGAAGCTATAAACAGAATTGATAAGGACATTTAACAACAAAGACTTAAATAGTTTAATTAAATAATGTTTCTCATGTCTTGGAAAAATGCAGAGGAAGCTTTAAAGAAAAACGAAGAAATAAAAATTACTTTCGTAGGAAGGAAAAGTAAAAAGAAGATTTCAACACCTGTTTGGTACGTATTTGAAAACAACAGAATTTTACTGCTACCCGTTTCTGGAAGCAAAACAAACTGGCTAAGAAACATAGTAGTAACTCCTAAAATAGACATAGAATTAGATAGTATAAAAATCTCAGGGGAGTGCGAAATTTTAACTAAAAAAGAAGATATAGATCATGTTATAGCAAAGTTTAAAGAAAAATATGGGGAAGAAGAAATTAAGAAGTGGTACTCTGGGTTTGATGTTGCAGTAAGAGTAAGGCCTATGTTATCAAAATAAAAAAGTTAAATACTACAATAGTAACGTATGTAAGAGTGAGAACAAAATGGAGAAAGTAAGGATAGCTTTAGTTGGTGCAGGAAGCATAGGAAGAATTCACGCAAGAAACATAAAAACAACTAAAGATGCTGAGCTAGCAGCAATTTGCGACATAAAAGAAGAAAGGGCAAAAAGCTTAAGTGAAGAAATGAAGGTAAACAAAATCTACACAAACTATGAAGAAATGATAGACAAAGAACAACCTGATGGAGTTGTTGTAGCTGTTCCAAACTATTTGCATTCTAGCGTTACAGTTTATGCGTTATCAAAGGGAGCAAGTGTTTTATGTGAAAAGCCAATGGCTATAAACTCTAAAGAAGCTGAGAAAATGGTAGAAGCTTACAAGAAATACAAGAAGACGCTCATGCTTGGGATGACACAGAGGTTTACTTGCGAGGCTCAAATGCTAAAGAAGCTCATAGAACAAGGAGAATTGGGAGAGATATACTTCGCTAAAGCGGATCTACTTAGAAGGCTTGGTATTCCAGGCATGGGTAGCTGGTTTACTACAAAGAAATATTCCGGGGGAGGGCCACTTATAGACTTAGGACCACACATGATTGACTTGACAACTTGGCTAATCGGATTTCCAAAGCCTAAATCTGCAAAAGGATACACCTTTTCTAAGATAGGAGTACAAAACAAAGGACTTGGAGGCTGGGGAATACCGGAGCCAGGAGGACCGTTTGATGTTGAAGACCTAGCAGTTGGCTTAGTGGAATTTGAAAGAGGAATAACTTTATACGTTCAAGTTAGCTGGGCAACTTATACTGATGAAACTTTCAACGTAAACATATTTGGAAACAAAGCCGGAGCTTCATACCATCCGCCAAAAATAATTACGGAGGTTGAGGGTGGGAATGTTATAGAAAAAAACCTCATCTGCCAACAAGTTGATCCTTATAAGAAAGAAATTGAACATTTCGTTAACGTTATAAGAGGAAAAGAAGCACCACTTACAGCACCAGAAGAGGGACTAACTGTTATGAAGATAATAGACGCAATCTATGCTTCTGCTGAAAAAGACAAAGAAGTGAAAATAGAATAAGGCTTTTATACATTTTTTATTTTTTTAAATTTTTATACCTTCTCCTTTGTCCTAAAGTAGATAAGAAATGGACACTTATGTTTTAGGTTCGGCATTTTTAGAACTTTATCCAAAGTTCTTAAGCAAGAGAATAAAGGAGAGTAATGAATTTCTTGGTAATGCTGGAGGATCTGCAACGAATACTGCTGTTGCAGCTTCAAAGCTTGGCTTAAAAGTTGGGCTACTAAGCTGTATTGGAGACGATGAAGTAGGAAAAAAAGTACTAAACGACCTTAGAAGTTACAAGGTAATTACAAGAAAAATAAGAAAAGTTAAAGGAATAAGAACAGGCATCAGCTTCTATGAATATAAAGGAAAAAAGAAAGTTTACTATTTTTATAGGTTTCCTGGCTACTCAGACCCAGAAAATTATATGGTGCTTGATGACAAACTTGCAGGTGAAGTTCAAAGCGCAAGAGTTTTTCACTTTACAGAAGCTACAATAAGAAAAGAGGAGAGACTTAAAGAAGTAATAGACTTCGTAAACAAATTAAGGGAAAAGTTAGTTGTAGTTTATGATTCAAACCTAAGGCTGGACTTATGGAAGTCGAAGAAAGATGCTATCAACGCTTCGAGAAAGGCAATAGAAATTTCTAAAGTAATTACTATGAATGAGAAAGAAGCTAAAGTAATATTTGAGTCAAATAGTCTTTCTGACGTTTTAAGAAAAATGTTAAAGATGGATGAAAAGGTTTTCTTTATAAAAAGAGGTTCAAAAGGATGCTTAGCCTACTACGATGAAAAAGCCTATAGTGCTGAAGCATTCAAAGTTAAAGTTGTAGATGATACAGGTGCTGGAGATTGTTTCTCTGCAGGCGTGATTTTTGGAGCAATTAGAGGACTAAGCATAGAAGAAACAGCGGTATTTTCAAATGCTGTTGCAGCTCTTAAAATTTCTAGACCTGGAGGATTAAGCGCAATCCCGAACCTAAATGAAGTCTTAAGCTTCTTGAAGGAAAAAGGTTACGAAGAGCTTGCAAAGAAGATAACAAAACCAAGAACGAACTTTGCTGAGGAACTATTTCCAGCTCCTTAAGTATCTTGTTCTAATACCAAAGTAAGATAGAGCTCTTGCGGTAGTATAGTTAACTAGATCTTCAATTGATTTTGGTTTTAAGTAAAAGGGAGGCATAGGAGGCATTATTACAACATTGTTATTTGTTGATAACCTAAGCAAATTTTTCAAATGAATTGAACTTAATGGAGTTTCTCTTGGCATGAGGACAACTTTTCTTTTTTCTTTAATACAAACGTCTGCAACTCTTGTAAGAAGGTTGTCTGAAATGCCGTTTGCAATTTTTGCAACAGTAGACATTGAGCAAGGAGAAATTAAGAGCCCATCATACTCAAAGGATCCACTTGCTAAGGGAGAATCAAAATCTGATTCATTGTAGTACTTAAAGGCAAGCGATCTGACATAACCTTCGGTAAGGTCTGTTTCATCGCGAATAACTTTCCAACCGTTTTTTGTTACGATTAAATAAGTCTCGACTTTAGCCTCTTTGAGGAGTTCAAGTGCGGTAACACCATAGATAGAACCACTACTACCGGTTATGCCAACCACAATCCTCATTAAAATCAGTAATGGCTAAGGAAGGTTTATAGATTTATCCTTTATGTTTTAAGAAAGATTTTTCTGCTCTTAGTTACTTTTTATCTTGATTTTTTAAGACTTTGCTACAAGTTCTAACCTCAAGCAAGTTAAACAGAAAGGAGCTCACCCCGATGAATTTTTTAAAGAAAATATTTTTAAGACTTTTTAAAAGCCTAATAAAAAGAGATGAACTTCCAGTCTGGCGTAGTTGAAGACTTAGAAACAAAAATGAAAAACATGAAGAAAGATGATTTTTTAAATTATGTTGTGAAAAAACTTAATGAAGTTCATCATTATAGTTGGGTTGGAATTTATCTAGTTGAAGGTAATGAATTAATCTTAAAAACTTTCTCTGGACCAAGAGAAACAGAGCATAAGATAATTCCCGTAGGAAGGGGAATTTGCGGATTAGCTGCAGAAGTTGGAAAAACCGTAGTGGTTCAAGACGTTAGTAAAGACAATAGATACATTTCTTGTTTTCCCTCAACGAAATCTGAGATTGTAGTGCCGATAGTTAAAAATGGAAAAGTAATAGGTGAAATTGATGTGGATAGCGATTACCTAAGTGCTTTCACTGAAGAAGATAAGAACTTCTTAGAAAAAGTTGCTAAAATGGTTGAGAGAAAGTTAGGGGAGTAACTGACTAAAAATCCTTATTCTCTAAACAAAGAAAGAAAATTAAAATTAACAAGTTGACTACCAAAAGAACTTAGATTTAAAGGTTAATTTTGTTTTTATTACAAAGTAGACTTAACAAACAAAGTTAACAAGAATGAAATAATAATTGCAACTAAGATAAATACGATTAAAGGCAAAAATATTGTTTCTAAGAAAGCTATAAACAATGCAAGAAAGTCTTTAATGTTTATTTTCTTGTCACCAGCCAACATCTCACTTTGTGTTCGTCGCCAACGTTTTCAATGGGTGGCATTTCATTCTTGCAGACATCCATAACATAAGGACATCTATCAGCAAAAGGACATCCTTTTACTGGTGTAGTTGGGTTAGGAGGCTCTCCACTTATTAAGAACTTATCCTTTTTCACTTCGGGGTCAGGAATTGGAACACTTTTCAAAAGGGCCTGAGTATAAGGATGTTCTGCTTTATTAAATAATTCCTTAGTACGACTTGTCTCAACCCACATCCCTCTATACATTATGACAGTCCTTTCACTAACATACCTTACAACAGCTAAGTTATGAGTAATTAGAAGATAAGTATAGTTATATTTTTCTTGTAATTCCTTTAACAAGTCTAAAACTTGAGCCTGAACAGAAACATCTAAGGAAGCTGTGGGCTCGTCTAAGATAAGAAACTCAGGTTCAACTGCTAATGCTCTTGCTATTACCGCTCTTTGCCTTTGTCCACCGCTAAGCTCATGAGGAAACCTATACAGATGTTCTTCGCTTAGACCAACTTTTTCCATTAGTCTAAGAGCATTATTGTACTCCTCGCCTTTGTGTAAATGATGAACACGCATTACTTCGATTATGCTATCTTTTATGGTCATCCTTGGATTTAGCGACGCATAAGGATCCTGAAAAATAATCTGAGCTTTTCTTCTATACTTTTTAAGCTCGCTTCCTTTTATATTAGTTACGTTCGATCCATTGTAAAAGATTTTGCCTTCAGTTGGTTCCTCTAACTTAACTAAAATTCTTCCAACGGTTGTTTTTCCACTGCCACTTTCTCCAACTAAGCCTAAGGTTTCCCCTTTCCTAATATAAAAGGAAGCGTCCTCGACTGCATAAATATAGCCAACAACTTTTTGAAGTATTCCACCATAGATTGGGAAATATTTCTTTAAGTTTTCAACTTTTACCAAGACATCATTTTTTTCCATA
>JAAOZO010000067.1 GCA_011605715.1 Nitrososphaerota archaeon
GATAAATCAATTTCAATAAGCAACACCTTTTTACTAAATGTACATTTGTAACATTTAAATAATCAAGTAAGAGCATAAGAGTATTAGAAACATGAATAAATTTATCGCAGGAGCAGCTAAAAGAGATGTTACTCCAGAAGTTGGAGTTCAGTTAGGAGGCTATTTTAATCGAACATTACCTTCTATTGGTGTGCATGACAAACTATTTTCAAGAGCAGTATACTTATCCGATGATGAAGAACAAATTATGATTATAGGTAACGATCAGCTTTGTCTGTCTAACGTCGTTACAGAGGGGTATCTGGACGAAATTAGAAGAAATATTGAAGCAAAAACAAGAATAAAGCAAGATAACATAATAATTTTCTCAACACATACTCATGGTGCTCCTGATTCTCTTGGAATTTTTGGATATAGTGAAAAAAATAAGAAATATTTTCAGAGACTTCAATCTGAAATTGTTGAGGTTGCTATTGAGGCTTACTTAAAGAGAAAAGAAGCAAAAATATTTTGGGCTAAAGGAAGTTCAAAAATTGGTATAAATAGACGAAATCCTATTAGTGGACCTACAGATGAAGAGCTAGTAACAATAAAAATATCTTCCATATACAATAATACTGTGGCCCTACTTATAAACTATGCTTGCCATGGGGTTGTCCTTGGTCCAGATAACTTGCTGATTACTGCAGACTGGATTGGATACCTCGAAAATAACCTTGAAAAGAAGTATGAAACTACTACTATGTTCTTACCTGGAGCTTCAGGAAACATAAATCCTAGAACTAACGACACTCTAGAGAAAATAAGAAATGGAAAAGACGTATATGACAGAACTGGAGGGACATTTGAAGAGATGGAAAGGTTTGGAACTATTGCAGTTGAAGATGTGCAAAAAATACTAAGCAAAGCAACACAAATTCAGGAACCTAAAATAGAAAATAAGGTTGAACGTGTAAAAGTGAAAATAGAAAATAAAACCATTTCTAACATGATAGGAAAAAACGAAGTAATAACAAGAGTATCTGCCACGAGAGTTGGGAATATAGTTATAGTTGGACTTCCTGGAGAAGCGTTTGTTGAATATGGGCTTAAGCTAAAATCTTTTACAAGGTATGTCGTTGTTCCCTTAACCTTAGCAAACGACTATATAGGATACTTACCAACGGAAGAGGCCTTCAGAGAAGGAGGTTATGAACCAAGTGTTTCAGTAGGATTAGAAGGGACTGGGGATATAATTAGTGCTGCAGAAAAATTAGTAAAAAGTTTCGTATAAAGCTTTTCTTACTATAGTTGTGGCTCTTAGTTTGATCATTTAATAATGTTGTAAAGTTTGACTTAGAATATACGTTTACTGATTTTACTCAGGAGGTATTTCCTTGAATGCAAGCGTTATATCTATACCCTCTCTTGCTCTATACCACTTTATGAAGTAGTAAATTAGAAAACCACTTGTGTAAGCAGATATAGTTAAGATTACAGCTATTCCAATTCCATAGAATGCACCTGGTAAACTGAAAGCAGCGGCCGAAGCAAGGATTAAGCTAAAGACCATCATCCACGCACCAGCGATGCTTACCAATGGAATGCCAAGAATCTTAGTTTTAAGGCTAGATGGTAATTGGTCAAAGTATGACTTCTTTAAGAATGGAAGAAGAACTGCAGATAAACCAGTTAAAGCAAACGCTATTGGAAATGCTATTGAGAAGTTGACCATAGCAGCCATGGGACCCCAAACCCAATATGCTAAGTTGTACACTTCAATAACTAAGGCTGTCACAATTAACGCGTTTATTGGGCTATTAAATCGTTCGTTGACTTCAGCAAGCTTAGAAGGAAATAATCTATCAAAAGCTACAGCAAAGAAAGCTCGGCTATAGATTAAAAAGTAAATTGGTAAGAACATAAAATTCCAAATCATTAAAGAAATGCTTACGAATAAAACGAAGATTGGGTTTTGAACAATTGAAACAAGTAAGAACAATCCAGTAGGCGGAATTGACAACGGATAATATGACGGAGCATTAAAGTAAAGGTATTGAAATGCGCCTATGAAGTCATAACCGAACGTATTTTGAGCTAAAAAGCTTGTAAAAGCTGAAAACAGTGCAGTTCCAAAAAGAGAAAAAAGCATAATAGTTGGTAGCGTCTTTCTAAAGTTTCTAACTTCGCCTCCAACATAAACCATGTTCCAAAATCCAGTGTATGACACCCAGGCGATTGCTAAACCAGCCATTAAATTTTGTACGAAGACATCACCAACTGGAGAGTAGCCGTTCTGCTTTGCAAGCTTTATTATCGTACTGTAGTCTACACCTTCGGGAAGATACGCTTTTAAGTTAGATGAAAAAATAGAATTGTTTGAAACAAGAAGTGAGCCTAAGCATATCAATAGACCTAAAGTACTTACTATGAATAAAATTTTCATTGTTTTTCTGTAAACTCTAGTTCCAAAAACAGTTATCAAAAAAGCAAGTATTATGAATCCAGTACTTAGTATTGGACCAACAGGTATTGTAGAAACAGTCTTGCTTAGCTCTAGAAAAGTATTACTCTTAAAAATTACGCCAAGAACTGCAAGAGTAGTTGAAAGACCACTCCAACTTAAACTAAACGCAAATCCGCCAATTCCGGTTGTTTGATACAATAATGCAATCCAAACCCATACAAAACCAAATGCAGGACCAAGGACTCTACTTACGAACACGTAGTCTCCACCAGACCTTGGCATCAACAAACCAAGAGTCAAGTAAACAAGAAGATAGCCAACAGCTGGAAGCAGACCAATAAACCATATTGCCACCATGTTAGAACCTGGAAAAAGATAAGGTGCTTCAAATATACCTGAAGTTAGTATTCCTCCTAAATTGATTGCACTAAAAACGATAATCAAAACATCTAGGGCATCCAGGTCTCGCACTAAGCCTGTTGCTTCCCTTAAAAATATACTAGGTGCGCCTTCTTTCTCAGACATACAGTCTTTTATGAAGAAGAAAAATATAAGTCTTTTCATCGCCGAAGATAATTTCTAATTTAATGGAGTACTTAATTGGTCTTATTTCTTAACGAAACTTTAGAAATACATACGAGAAATCAAGTTCTTACAAAAATGTTAGCTTCTTTTAAAAAGTTAAATACTTATGTCAAAGTTTTATGCTTCGAAGTAAAATGAGGATAAAGCACTCACCTTTTCTGGTTTCAAAGATGTCGCTTAGGATAAAAATTGGGTTGAAAAAGATCTGTTCCAACAATTACTAAAGAAGAAAAAACTTAAATAGTTTTGGTAATCTTAACAAAGAAAAAATGCAATTAAATACAAAAGAGAACATCTTTGAAGAGACAAGAAGAATTCTTTCAGCAGCAGAAGAAAGCAAAGTAAAACTCAAACTTATTGGAGGTTTGGGAGTGTGGTACCACTGCAAAGAATCTCCGCGAGCGCTTAAATTGCTAGAGAACAGAAAATACCCAGACATAGACGTAGTAGGGCATAAAAAGCAGGCTCTACAAATAAAGAAATTGTTTATAGATCTTGGGTATACACCCAGAGTTAAGTTTAATGCAATTTATGGTGACCGGAGATTAATATTTAATGACTTAGAAAGAAAGAGAAGAGTAGACATATTCCTAGACGTATTTGAGATGTGCCATTCAATAAATTTAAAAGAAGCTATAGACTCTTCTCAAAGTATGGCACTAGATGTAACTCACCTTCTAATGACAAAACTTCAAATAGTTGAGATTACAGAAAAAGATCTTTTAGACATAATTTGTTTGCTTTTGACCCATGAAGTTTCAGAAAGAGATGATGAAGAAGTAATTTCGTTACGAAAAATGTGTGAGATTACTTCAAACGATTGGGGAATTTACAAAACGTTTACTATTACTTTAGAAAAGATCAAAGGCATTTTACCAAGATATTTGTTAGAAGAAGAAGTAAGGTTTGTTAAAGAAAAAATAGAATTAATTTTGAACAAAATTGAATCTGAACCAAAGACAGTAAAATGGAAACTAAGAGCACAGATTGGAGAAAGAGTTAGGTGGTACGAACTTCCTGAACCTGATGTAAAAATAGCCTAAAGGCGATCAAACTATGAGAATATTTTTTGTTTCTGATGTTCATGGTTCTGAAAGGTGTTTTAAAAAGTTTGTAAATGCAGCAAAATTTTACTCTGTTGATGTTCTCATCTTAGGTGGAGACCTTACAGGAAAAGCAATTGTACCTGTAATAGAAAATAGAGACGGAACTTGGAATTATGAGTACTTCGGAGAAAAAAGAACAGTGCACAACAAACTTGAATTAGAAAATGCAATCAACTTTCTTTCTGACTTAGGATATTACCCTTACATAACTAACAAGGAAGAGACGATTGAGCTTCAAAATGACAAAAATAAGCTCAACGAGTTGTTTTTAAAACTCATGAAAGAAAGGTTAAGGCAGTGGGTAGTGCTTGCTGAAGAAAGGCTAAAGAGTACTAAAGTAAAGTGTTATATTTCTCCTGGAAATGACGATCCACTAGGAGTAGAAGAAGTTATTAAAAATTCAGATGTTGTAATCAATCCTGAAGGAAGATTAGTTACATTAGGAAATTTTGAGATGATAACTTTAGGATATACAAACCCAACACCTTGGAAAAGTCCAAGAGAACTTGAAGAAGATGAACTAAGAAAAGTCTTAGAAAACCTTATCGATAAAATTCAGAAACCAGAACAAGCCATTTTTAACTTTCATTGCCCGCCATATAACACAAAATTAGATGAATGTCCTATGCTTACGAAAGATTTAAAGCCAGTATTCTCCGGAGGTAGCCCAGTTTTACAACATGTTGGCTCAATATCAGTTCGAGAAGCAATAGAAAGGGTACAGCCAATGTTAGGTCTTCATGGCCATGTTCATGAAGCGAGGTCTATAGAAAAAATTGGGAGAACAATTTGTTTAAATCCAGGAAGTCAATATCTATCAGGAATTTTGAACGGAGCAATAATTCAGGTCGATGCGGGTAAAGTAAAAAATTATATGCTTACATCCGGCTAACTGAGAATATGAGACCATTAGATTTAAGCCAAACGAATATTTAAATCAATGACGGAAAAACTTATAAGCTTTCTTAATGGTTTCCTTTGCAATTTTACTGATGAGTCCTTTTTATAAGGTAAGAAGAAATGGGATACGCGCAAAATTTAAACTTAGAAAGGAAAAAAGAAGTGATTTAATTAGAAAACTTCAAATTTATTTAGATCAAGCCGGTATAGGGAATTTAGTCCTACCTGGTAATGTTGAAACTGTAGAACTAAACCTTCACATGAAGCAAGGACTGAGCAATAAAACTTATTTATTAGATATAAAAACAAAAACGCTAAGTAAAACATTCGTCCTGAAAGCATATAACACCAATGACAATAAGGCTTTAAGAGAATTTAGACTTCTAAATGTACTTAAGAGCAAGAACTTACCAGTTCCAGAAGCTTATTTGCTTGAAGAAAGCGGAAAGATCCTAGGCAAGCCTTTTATAATAATGGAAAAAATCAATAACACTCAACCGAAGGATGAACAACAACTGATCGATGCAGTAGCCTACTCACTTGTAAAAGTACACGAAGTGAAACCAAGCGAACTTAAAAATATTTTAGAAGATAAAGGGAACTATCCTCAAAGAGAACTTGACGAGCTAAAAACTTTGGCAGTACTATCAACATTTCTAACAATTGGTGCTTCTGCATCCTTTATGAAATACATAAAATACATAAGTTTTCTGAAACCAAGAGCTCCAAAGGGGAGAGCTTTTTTAGTTCATGGTGATTATGGATTTGATAACATAATTTATAGCAATGGTAAGGCATACGTCATAGACTGGGAAAGTGCTGACATTGCTGAACCAACATTCGATGTTGCCTACATTTGCAACTTTTTAGATTTCTATGAGCAAGTAAAAAGTGAAACTAAAGAGAAATTATCAGAAAAATTTATTGAATCCTATGAGAAATACGGTGGTACTTTAATAGAACTAAATTTCTACAGAAAGTTAGCTGCTTTGAGACTTCTATTACTTTTAGATATACTTTCATCAAGAGGTTTGTTAACTACAATGATTAAGATCCAATTAGGACTTAGAGAGCAAAAATTAAAGTCTTTAAAAGAATTTTTTATAGACAAGTTTAAGAGTTACCTTTTAACTGTTCTCGAAGAAAAATATTAGATTTTTTATACCTTTCGTGAGACTTCCTTAATCAATACTGTCCAGATACAAGATTTCTTGGATGGAAGTGGAGTGGTCTTTATAAGATTTTATTTTGCGGCCTTTTCTTTTGCTAGTTTTCTTTAAAAAAAGCTTTATTCATTGAACATTCGTTTCAATTCCAGTTTCTTCTCTAAACTGTAACCTGTAAAAAGAGCTGTATAGTCCGCCTAGCTTCATTAGCTCTTCATGTGTACCTCTTTCGACTATTACTCCATTGTTTATAACTAAAATTTCATCGCACAGCCTAATCGTAGAAAGTCTATGAGCTATTATTATTGCCATTCTGTTTCTTAGTAGCTTTTTAAGAGCTCTTTGAATTATAAGCTCAGTGTATGGATCAATGGACGAGGTTGCTTCGTCTAGTACCAACACTTGAGGGTTTGCAAGAAGAGTTCTAGCAAAACTAATCAGTTGTCTTTGGCCTATTGAGATGTTCGAAGAACTTTCTTGAATTAAGTAGTCATAGTTTCCGGGAAGTTTCATTATAAAGTTATGGGCGCCAATAGCTTTAGCAGCTGCTACTACTTCTTCGTCAGAAGCGTTTGGATTTCCAAATTTTATGTTCTCCCTTATTGTAACTGGAAAGAGAAACGAATCTTGGAGAACTACGCTTATATTTTTTCTTAAAGAAGATAAAGAAATTTTTCTTATGTCATAACCATTTATTAATATTTTCCCTTCTTGCGGATCATAGAATCTAATAAGTAAATTTATTATTGTACTTTTTCCAGCTCCGGTTGGTCCAACTATCGCTATTTTCTTATTTTTTTCTAACGTGAAACTTATGTTTCTTATTACCGGAAGGTTAGAGGTATACCCAAAAGTTACATTTTCAAATCTAATTTCTTCTATCATTCTAAATCAACCCTCTCTTCTGGTGGAGCTTCTATAACTTCAACCTTCGTATCAACTAAGTCGAAAAGTCTTTCTGTTGCTGCTAATGCAGATTGGTATTGATCATAAACTGCAATAAGGTCAACTAAAGGCATAAAGTAAGAAAATTGGTATTCTGTAAAAGCAACTAAAGTGCCGATGCTCATAGACCCACTCAAAACTAACTTTGTTCCATACCATAAAATAAGTAACGTGCCTGTTAATCTAATAAGTATGACAACTGGTTGGTAGGAGGATGAAATTAAAATTGCTCTTATGTTCGCCTTTACAGTTTCTTCTTGCTTCTTTTCGAAAGCCTCGAATGCACTCTTTTCCTGCACGAATGTTTGTATTACTTTTACTCCCGCTAAGTCTTCCTGCATTCTAGAAGTTAATCCTGCTAAAACATTCAAAGCTTTTCTGTAAGCTGACCTCGAATATTTTCCTAAGAACCAAACAACTACAACCGCAAGAGGCAAAATTGAGACCGCAATCAATGCAAGTCTAAAGTCAAGCAGAAATATTATGAACAAAGAACCAAGTATTGACGAAGTATCTAGAAGAATACTTGTAAAGCCAACTCTCAAAAATATTCTAAGTGTATTTGCATCGTTTATTGGCCTTGAAAGTATTCTTCCTATTTCACCTTCTGAAAAGTATCTAAGTGAAATAACTTGAAGTTTTTCCATAATTTCGTCTCTAATTCTGGCCACAGTATTTTCACCTATAATTCTCATTTGGTATATTTGAATATACTGAAATATATAGTTTGCAACAACTACTAACACAAATAGAGGAATCCACCAGAAAAATCCAAATAGATTCTTTGTTTGTATAATTTGATCTATTGCTAACTTATGCATATATGGGGAAACTAAACCAGTAACAGAACTTAATAAAATTGCAAGCACAGCGATTATCATATTCTTTCGGAATGGCTTTGCATAGTAAAGTAATCTTTTAATTAGAACAATATCTGGAGTTGTTCTTTTTCTCTCTTCTTCTTGTTTAGATGAAAAAGTAGCATACTGAGACATCTAAGCCATCTCACCTTCTTCAACTTCACTCAGTACCTCTTTATTAAGGAATTGAGTCTCGTATATCTTTTTGTAAGTACCATTTCTTGTCAATAACTCTTCGTGAGTGCCAAATTCAACTACTCTTCCATCTTCTAGTACTAGTATCTTATCTGCATTCTTTATTGTAGAAAGTCTTTGAGCTATTATAAAAGTTGTTCTGCCCTTCATTGCTTCTTCTAATGCAGACTGAATTTCTTGCTCAGTTTTTGCATCCACAAAAGATAAAGAATCATCCATGATTAGTATCTTTGGATCTACGAGGAGAGCTCTGGCGATCGTTATTCTTTGACGTTGACCGCCAGATAAAGTAACTCCGCGTTCCCCTACGAGAGTATTGTACCCTTCAGGCAAAGACTCTATAAAGTCATGAATCCTTGCCATTTTTGCAACTTTAATGATTTCATCCATAGAAGCATTAGGCTTTCCAAATGCAATATTGTCTTTGATTGTTCCAGAGAACAGAAAAACATCCTGTAGAACTAGTCCGATTTGTCTCCTTAGAGAAGAAAGCTTAAATCTTCTTACGTCTACTCCATCTATAAGTATGCTTCCAGAATCAACTTCATAGAACCTTGGAATCAAGTAAATTAAAGAAGTCTTTCCAGAACCAGTAGCACCTAAGATTGCAACTTTCTCTCCAGGTTTTACAACAAAGCTAACATCTTTCAGAACGGGATTATCTTTTACGTAACCAAAAGTTACATTTCTAAATTCAACTTCGCCTCTTTCTATCTTTATATCTTCAGCATCTGGAAGATCCTTTACGCTTTCAGGCACATCGATTTTCTCAAAGATTCTTTCTAGTCCAGCTGAGGCATTCATCCAAGTTCCTAGAAGTTGACTAAGGTCTCTCAATGGAAATGTTAGCCTAAGCATAAACCTAGCAAATAACACCACATCACCTACTGTTAGTGTAGAATTTAGCGTAGCTATCGAATACCCGGAATAAACGTAAACTGTAGCTATTCCAAGCGTCAGCAATGCTGGACCAAGAGGCATAAATAGAGATTGAAGCTTTCCTGCCTCTATAGCTGTGCCTACGTAAAACTTTTCAACTTTCTTAAAGTTATCCACTACGTCCTTCTCTCTTCGGAATATCCTAACTGTTTTCATACCAATAATGTTTTGTTGAATGTAAGTACTCAACTTTCCGAGAAGGAGTTGCATCCTTCTGAATAGCTGCATAGTTTCAACCCAAAGCTTAGTTGTAAAGTAAAATATGAATGGCATTGGAATTAAAGAAATTAAAGTTAAACTTGGATTTATGGAGTACATAGTTATTACTATTATTACTGTAGAAAACACTGCATTTGAAACTGTGCCAACCCATGTCCTTAAGAATGAATCGACTACTTGTAAATCCATGGTAGCTCTAGAAATTAAGTCTCCAACAGAATTAGAATCATAGAAACTAAAAGACTTCGAGAGTAATGAAGAATAATAATGAGACCTTATGTCTCTAACTATAAGTTGTGACATTATTCCATTTATATAAGCTACAAGAAAGTTTGTAAAGCCAAACCCAATTCCGGCTAAAAGTATCATAATCAAGTACTGAGGAAGTAAGTTTGTATTTCCACCAACTATTACTTTATCTATTATAAGAGAAGTGTATATTGGTTCTAAAGTAAAGAGGTAGGCTCTTAGAATCGATATTGCAATCGTCACAACTACAAATATGACATATTTCTTATGATACTTCATTAGTCTTTTAAATGCAGACACAGATTGAGCGAAACTTCTAGTAACCCTAAGCGAATCAAGTGAAAAATTTAGTATTAGGTTGTCTTCCTTTAGTGTCTTTTTATCGGAATCGAGCAATTGCCTTTGGTGCACAGATTAAAAATACGGAGTATATAAACTTTTTACTTAAAAAATGCAAAATAACTAACAAGAACAGCTTCTCATGACTCGTTCCTAAGCAGAACGCAATTAGACGAAATGAGCTAGAATAAAGGTAATTACTATTAAGCATTATAAGTAGTGAGCAAAAATCGAAAGTAAAGTTAGAGAAGAGTAAATCCATCACGTTTGATGTTGAAAAATATAGTTCGAGCTTACCCATAAGAATTCCGTTTCTTTTTAATTATCCAAAGCTCTGCTACTCTTACTCCACGACTATCTTTAGTGGTAATCCAAGTTAATTTTAATTTTCCCTCTCCAATATAGATTGCTTCTTGAGGAATGGGGAATTCCAAGGTAACACACTTACCAAAAACATCAATAAAATCATGCACAACAAAGCTTTTATTTGCTATAAGCTTTATTTTTCCTTCAGATGAACTGTAAATAAAAGTACCAATGTACGTCACTCTAACGTTGTAAGAAGCATCTAGGTCTAAATTATTATAAC
>JAAOZO010000149.1 GCA_011605715.1 Nitrososphaerota archaeon
AGCAACTTTTCTACCATCCGTTTGAGACTCTAGAAGAACTTCCAGTACCTTAACTTTAGGAAAAAGCCCCGCTATGAACTCTTCAGCAACTTCAGAATAAGGGTAGACTAATATTTTCTTTTTTAAAATTTTAGACAGCTTCAGTAGCGGCTTAGTTGGATTTACTTTCACTATTACGAGGTCGTCTTTTGGAACTAAGAAAATTAATTCGTCATTGTACTCAGTACAGTCAAGTGCCCTTGCACCGGTAAACTTCTCAAAAAGCATTAAGTATTGTAAAGTTTCTGAAGATAACTTTATTTTAGGCTGGTTCATTTCTTTATCAGAGCTTCTAAGTTGGACTGACCAAAATCTTCAAAAGCCAATGTTGAAACTGGGAATGGCTTTTCACAAAGCCTACCAATTTCAAGAGGCCCCATCTCCAGTAGAACGAGGGGAGTTTTAGCTTGCTTAGCTAGCTGTGTAAGTTCAATTATTTTTTCGTTATCGAAAGACTTACTACAAAACACGGCCTTTAGTCTGCCCTTAAGCAACCGCTTTCTAACGCTCTCAAAGCCAAAGATAGGTTTTCCTGTTTTTACTGCCACTTTTATTGCCGATTCCAAGGTTGTTTCTCACTTTCTCTCAAAAGTTGTAAACTATTAAACATTTTCCTCTAATTTAGCTACTGGGTAAGTTAACAAAGATGTCGATTATTCCAGTACCAGCCTTTATTTCTTCTCCTGCAAGGACTCTTTCAGTCATGCCCTTCATGTAATCTGTTTCACCCATTATTGCACCATCAACTAAAGTAGGCACAGTTCTTTCAAAGGCAGCTTTTGCTAAGATGCTAACCTTCTCTCCTGAAAGACCATGCCTTCCAATTTGTTTTAGTTTCCCACTTGCAGTCATCGCAGAAGCAACTAACGATATGTGTCTTATATCAACATCTAAACCTTGCTCTTCTAGAGTGCTCTTTATCTCTCTTATCAGAGCCGTTCTTGCCGCCTCTACTCCTAAGACTTCTTGAATTTCTATGATGTTGTTTGTATAGACTCTTGTTGGGTCTACTTCAGGAAGCTTGATTACTTCCATTAAGTTTGAACCTTCAGTCTTAATGATCCATTCATCGCCTTCTTTCTCAACTGAAGCTCTTGTAATTGATGGAACTCCAGAGATGGGAATTAGTTTTAGTTTTTCAACTGAAGCAGAAAAGTCTAAAGTACCTGTTTCCTTTTCTTCTTTCAACTTAACTAGGATTACGTTACTCCTTTTCTTCGAAAACTTTGGATTTTTAAACCCAGCCAAGTTTAACGCCTTAACAATGTCGTTCTTCTTTAACCCAGCCTCTTGAAGTGCCTCATCAGAAAGTACTATTAGTGCTAGGTTTCTAAGGTGAAGTACTCTAATTTCAGTTGATACAAACTCTAGAGTTTTATAAACCAGTCTTCTTGCAACTTTTAAGGCTTCTTCTCTAGACTTAGAGTACTCTGGCTTCAGGTAAATCTTCATTATAGGAGTTTTTGGAGTCCTGTGAACATCAAGGAGCTCTATTAATCTAGGCAAACCTAAAGTTACGTTTGCTTCTCTTACACCAGCATAGTGGAATGTTCTAAGGGTCATTTGAGTTCCAGGTTCACCTATCGATTGAGCAGCAACGATACCAACACTCTCTCCAGGATCGGCTACTGTTTCTTCGTACTTCTTAGTGATTTCTATTACAACCTTTTCAACGTCTTCCTCAGCTATTCCGTACTTCTTTATTTCTCTTTTTAGCTTATCAACTAAAATTTTAGGTAGTAGCCTTGAGTATTTATCTAGTATAGAGTCTATTTTTTCGTCAGAAACTTCAGCTTTAGTTTTTAAATTTAAAGACTTAACTATTATGTTAAAGTAAACTTCAAGCGGAAAGATACCATGGAATGTCTTCGATGGATCTATTCCATCATCACCATACTTAAATTCAACTATGTTACCATAAGGGTCTCTTACTGTTCCATCGTACTCTACCTTTAGTGTTTCTAGAGCATGTATCAATCTCCTTTGTAGATAACCGCTTTGCTGAGTTCTAACTGCAGTATCAACAAGAGATTCTCTGCCACCCATAGCATGGTAGAAGAATTCTGTTGGTGTTAGACCAGTTAAGTAGCTTGACCTAATGAATCCCCTTGCTGTAGCTCCAAGGTCGCCTCTCCTGAAGTGAGGCAGAGGTCTACCAATATAACCTCTCGAAATTCTCTTTCCGTGAAGTGATTGAGGTCCAAGGGATGCGCATATATGACCTAAGTTTAAGTCTGAACCTCTAGCTCCCGTTCTTGTCATGATAACTGCATTGTTGTTCATTCCTAGAGAATTACTTGCAATTTCTCCTGTCTTAGTTCTTATTTCAGAGAGCTTATCCATTATGTAAGCTTCTAAAGAGTCTTCCTCGCTTTTTCCAGGTATTCTTTCAAGTTTTCCGCTTCTAAAATCTTCTATAATTTTATTAACTTCTGGTTCTGCAGTGTTAAGTAGCTCGTCTATTTCTTTTCTTGACTCTTCTGGTAAGAAAAGCTCGCTGTAAAGCATCGTAAATCCACGAAGCTGCAAGAATTTTATAACCATCCTAGAAAGAGACCTTAAGAAATTATGCGCAACGCCATTACCATATCTTAATATTAGTTCGTGTAGTATAGTTCCTGCTTTTTCAGAACCTATTGCTGCTTGGTCTATTACTCCTTTTTCGAGAATACCTTTTCTTATAACTATAAATCCTTCATTTGGACAATTATTTTCATCGCACTCCTTACAGTTTGCACAAACTTTTGCCTTTCCTTTATACTCAAAATCCTTTGGTAAAAGCAGGCTAAACGCTTGCTTTCCACTCCAAAGAGGTTCTGGCTCTTTCACGGCCGGTTCTGGAAGCTCATCGTAAATTCCTGCAGCAGCCATGAGCAGTAGAAAATCTTTCTTCGTAAGATATGTATCCTTTCTTGTTAGAAGGTAAGCACCAGTTATTAGGTCTCTAAGAGCACCTATTATTGGAGCGCCATACCTTGGAGTTATAAAGTTCTTATTAACTTCTAAAAGCTCCTTAGTTTCAGCTACAGCTTCTGTGTTTTGAGGAACATGAAGATTCATCTCGTCTCCATCAAAGTCCGCGTTGTATGGAGGACAAACTGAAGGATGAAGACGCATTGTTCTCCCGGGAAGAACTTTTACCCTATGACCCATCATAGAAATTCTGTGAAGAGAAGGCTGCCTGTTGAAAATTACATAATCACCGTCAATTAAGTGACGTTCTACGATATAGCCTTCAGAAATACTGTTTGCAAAGGCATTCAGATCTTTTACAAAGTCTAACTTTATTCTTGCACCGTCAGGTCTAATTACGTAAAGAGCACCAGGATACTTATTTGGTCCATTCTTCACAAGGTTAATGAGTCTCTCTCTATTAAATGAGTTAACTCTCTCTGGTACTGAAAGAGCCTTTGCAATAGCTTCTGGAACTCCAACTTCATCGATATCTAAGAAAGGATCTGGTGAAATCACAGTTCTAGCTGAAAAATCAACTCTCTTTCCTGAGAGGTTCTTCCTAAAGCGACCTTCTTTTCCCTTAAGCCTTTGAGTTAGTGTCTTTAGTACTTTACCAGTTCTATGTCTTGAGGGAGGAATTCCGCTTGCTTCATTATCTAGGTAAGTTGTAATATGATACTGCAGTAGGTTTTCAAATTCTCCAAGAATTACAGGATTTGCGCCATTCTCTTTTCCTTCTTTTAATTTTTTAGCAGCTCTTATGATATCAACTAGCTTATGGGTTAGGTCGTCTTCAGAGCGTTCACCGCTTTCTAAAACTATTGAAGGCCTAACCTGAACTGGTGGGACCGGAAGAACTTCAAGAATCATCCACTCAGGCCTACTTGTTTCTGGATTAATTCCTAGAAGTTTTAGG
>JAAOZO010000114.1 GCA_011605715.1 Nitrososphaerota archaeon
CTTGACCATTCTGAAATGGGGTTCTTAAGAAGAATCCTGTGATTTCTTGCAAAATCGTTATTGTAGTTTTCTTTTGGTTCTAGAACAACATGAGGTAACAATTTTGTTTTTTATATTAAAGTGGTAGTTATTTTAACTTTACTCTTGAGTTAAAGGCAGCTTAGATTTTTAAGCTTACGAATCTAAAAAAGCCACGTACAAGTCTTTTTTAATTAGTAAAGATAGGTTCTTGGATCGTCTCCATCTGAAATCTCCCCTGCAAAGTTAAACAGCATCATTTTCCTTACGTCTTCCATATCAAAGCCATGTCCCAACAACCATCCAAGCTTTACGTAAGCTGTTTCTGAGGTCATGTCTGAAAGATATGTTGCTCCAGACTTAAATGCAAGTCTTGCATTTCTGTAAACATATGGGTCAACTCTTCCATAGATACACTGAGAAGTTATGCCAACGAAAATAGACTGGTCTGTTGCTCTCTTTATGGCATTAAGCCAAGAGTTTCTCTGATCCAAAGTTTGAGTTGGAACATGCCCTAAGCCAGTCCCCTCAAGAATTACGCCTCTGTAACCTCTGTCTATTAGAAAATCTAGAACCTCTGGATTTGAACCAGGATAAGTCTTTATGAGTGCAGTTTTCTCCTCAAATGTATCGTCAACCCAAGGAGTATCTTTTGAACGTGCTTTTAAGTTACTTATTATCACGCTTATATTTCCATCCTTACTTACCTTAGCAAGTGGGATCTCATTTATTGGTCTAAAGGCATCTCTTCTTGAAGTGTGCATCTTTCTAGCTCTTGTACCTCTTATTACAATTGCTTCGTCATCGCTCATTGAGCTATGAAAAACTATAGAAACTACTGCATACGGGAACTTTGCAGCTACAACTGCAGAAGAAATTATGTTAAAATCTGAGTCCCTTGACCCTCTATCAACAGACCTCTGAGCGCCAGTAAGTACTACAGGAGCATTCAGGCCTCTTATCATAAAAGACAACGCTGCAGCAGTAAAATGCATTGTATCTGTTCCATGTAGAATTACTACACCTTCATCACCCTCTGTTAAAAATTCAACTACTTTTCTCGCAATTTGTTTCCACTCGTTCGGAGTTAAATCCTCGGAGGCCAAAGAGAACAATCTTTCTGCTCTCCTTATGTTTACGATGTTCTGAAGCTCTGGCACACCATTTAAAATCTCTTCAGGAGAGAAAAGCATGGCTACTCCTCCCGTTAGGTAGTCTATTCTAGAACTTATAGTGCCACCAGTTGAAACGAATGAAATTCTTGGAAGTTCTGTTTTTTGTTTTACTTCAGTTAATTTGGGAAACTTTTCAAGTTCAACATGTGCCTCAGTCTTTCTTATACTACTTATGTTCGATATATTTATACCAATGTTGTATCCATTTTTTAACTTAATAACTATTGCGTCCTGATCTCCAAAATCTATTTCTTCCCTTGGTAAAAGGACTCCAGATAACTTTTCTCCATAAGCTTCAACCTCTACTATGTCGCCTACGCTTATTCCATTCTTGATAAAAAGCTCCTGAACCTTCCTTGAGTACGGCATTACTTCATCACCTTTTCTATTTCCTCCTTAAGTAGTTCATAAACTAAGCTTCCCTGCACCTTCCCTCTGAGACGTTCCATTGCTAAGCCCATGAGCGGCTTGATGGCATCTTTTCCTCTTTGATTTATTAGTTCTTTCTTCTCAAGAACAATCTGTTGAATGGTTTTCCTTACTTCCTCTTCTCCTACTACCTTGTTCTTTATTTTGCTTACAACAGAATTTACTTCCTCTCCTCCCGATAGTAGCACTAATGCCTCTTCAATTGCTTCTTTTGGTAGTTTTTCTCTAGAGAAAGCTAAAATTAAGGAGCATAAATCATTTTCACTTATTTCATCTGTTCTTACGCCACTCCTCCTTAGGCTTGGAATCGTATTTAGCAACACTGAACTAACGAAAACGGGGTCTACGTTTTCTTTTACCAACTTATAAAAAGTTTGAAGGTCAGGAGACCTTATAAGTTGTTTCGCCATCTGTTCACTAACTCCATATCCAACTATTTGCTTCATAACTTCCTCTGGAGTTGGCGGCAACTGTGTTCTAAGTTCTTCGAGGCTGCTTTTTCTAACAACTATTGGTAGGAGATCTGTTTCAGGATACATCCTGGCTGCTCCAGGGAGTGGCCTTAAGTAGGAAGTTGTCCCATCAGGGTTAACTTTTCTTGTTTCTGAAGGAACGCCCTCTAAAGCTGCGTTTACTCTATTAAGAACTGCTTTTAATGCTAGTTCTGCTTTTCTTGCATCTGAAAAAACAACTACAAAGGCAGAGTCTTTGTCTAAGTTTCCTTCATTTCTAATAAGGGCAACTTCTTCTGCTGTAATCCCATAGCCCGGAAGTTCATCTGAGTGAAGAATTCCCTTCACCCCTCCCCAAACCCTAGCATAATCTGCCAACTCTGTACCAAATCTTCTTTTTGGCTGAATTTGCATCCCAAGTAATCCTTCTAGGCCAGGGAGTGGAAGAAGGTAGGCTTTTTCTCCCCTTGAAAGAGCCTCCCTAACTAGTTTTGAGTTTGAACTTTTAAAAGCGTTAGTAACATCAAAGTATTTAAATTCAAATTTTTTTACCTTTCTTGAATTTAGTTCTTCCTTTATTTTAATCAAATTTCTCTGTCTTTCTACTTCATAGTTTATGATGTCTGGAATTAGCTCAAGTTCTTGGACTCCCTTGATTTCTTGTCTGCTTCCTCCTACTATGCTTATGTTTAGATCTTGTCTGATGGAACCTAGTCCTCTTTGAACGTCTCCTGTCAATCTAAGCATTAATCCAACTTTCTCTGCTACTTCAACAGCCTGCTTTGCAGAATGGATATCTGGTTCTGTTGCTAATTCTATCAATGGAATACCTAGCCTATCTAACCTGTAAATTGCTTCTTCTCTTTCTGTTTCTTCAATGAATGCTGACTCCTCTTCTAAGCAAAGAGTTTTAAGTCTAACGTTACCTTCGTTTGTTTCAAGAAAAGACTCCTTTGTGCCTATTGCAACTAAAGCCGTTCTCTGAAATCCTGTGGTGTTGCTTCCATCTAGAACAACTTTTCTCATAACCCTTATCTCATCAAGTATTTGCATTCTGAACATTAAAGCAATCTTAAACGCTATCCTTAGCGCTTCTTCATTAATTTCATGTGGAGGTGCTTCGTCAAGCTCAACAAGACAGGAGTTTATCGAACTAAAATCGTAGTAAAATTTTCTTGCTCTTTTAGCTTCAAGTACTGCAGCAGGATCTTGCTCGCCAAGCTCACTGTACGAGAGACGCATGTGTCTCATAATTCTTGATTCCGGCTTTAACCCAAGTATCGAAGGACAATCACAAAAAAGCTTATGTGTTTTTAACCTCTGGTGCCACTCAAAGCCAATTGTTACTTCTTTAGTACTCATCTTAGTTCCCTCGATACGTATACACCATCTTTCGAATAGCCTAGCTTATAATAATATTCTCTTGTTCCTATTGCCGACGTAACAAGTACTTTACGAACATCAAATTCTTCCAGAGCTATTCTTTCTGCTTCTTTTAGCAAGGAAGCTCCAAGTCCTCTGTGTTGCCAAGATTTACTGTAAACTTTTCCAAATGGAGTTGACCTTCCAACAACTTTAAGCTCCCTTACTATAGCAGATTTGCTAGACTTAACTTCTGGCCTGTGTGCAAACTCCGAAGGAATTCTAAGCCTCAAGTATCCAAACAAAATATCAGTTTTTTCATCCACATACTCAAGAAAAACCTCATGACCCAAAGATGCTTCATAGTCAGTTCTCATTAACTTGATTTCTGTAGCTTCAAAGAAGTTTCTTAAGCCTGCTTCTCTAAATCTCATTTCTTTTGTATTTCTTCCACTCTCTATAAGCTTCTTCAATGCAAGTTCTCTTAAGTTTCCATGCCTTGGACCCGCAACTATTTTAGTTGAAGGAATATCTCTCTGAACCCTCATGAATCTAACCCATCTTGGAGAAAGTTCAAATGCCTTCGCTACAATTTCTGCAGCCTCTTCATCTGTTAAGGCTCTGTACTCTCCTTTTTTGTAGAGCTCGTACAATCTTGTTCCTTCTACAACTAATGTTGGATATATCTTTATCATATCTGGTTTAAATGCCTGATCTTCAAAAATTGTCTTAAACATTTCAATATCTCTACTAAAACTTGAAAGAGGTAGCCCTGGCATTATGTGAATTACAACTTTTAATCCAGCGTCCTTTGCAATTCTTATTGCGTTTATGCTTTCCTTAACCGTGTGTCCTCTGTTAACAAATTTTAAAACATCTTCATAAATTGATTGAACGCCAATTTCAACTCTAGTAGTACCATAACTAAGCATCAAATCAACATGTTCTTCTTTGCAGTAGTCGGGGCGTGTCTCTATAGTTAGTGCCACATTCCTTCTCTTTGCTTTTTCAGCTATACTTATTGCCTCTTCTAGAGAGCTTGAAGGTGCATCGTTGATTGCATCAAGACACCCTTTTATGAAAAACTCCTGATATTTGACTGGAAAGGAAGGAAAGGTTCCTCCCATGATTATTAATTCAACTTTTTTTGTACTATGACCCATTTGTTCTAGTTGTCTTAGCCTTGCTTCAACCTGTTCTTTAGGTTTAAAGTTGTGCTGAATTGACCTCATCGCGGCGGGCTCATAACCTGTGTAACTTTGCGGAGTTCCAAACTTTGGTCCTCCTGGGCAGTATATGCACGGCCCTTCCTTGTGTGGACATGGCAACGGAGCAGTCATTGCCGCAACAACTACGACGCCTGAGGCTGACCTGGTTTTCTTTATTGCAAGTTCTTGAGATGCCTTTTCTCTAAAATCCTCTTCTAAAGCTTGAAGCACTTCTGTATTTGAAGGAACTCTTGGTAGCCTGTATTTCGAAGAAATCCTCTTCTTTATTTCTTCAAAGTACTTTTTATCAATAGGCCATTGTTTTTTTAGTTCATAAGCTATTTCTTCTATCGCCTTTTCGTAATTGTTAGAATACACTTGCATTTACATGTTTTCTAAATGAAAAGGGTATTTAAATCTGACAGAGATAAACAAACTTCTTCTAAAAAAGAAACCCATTCTTCTAGTTCAGTTAGGCTTCTAAAGATTTAATGTCTCTCCTTCGGCTTCTTTCAGTTCGTATAGACCATAAAATATCGACTTATAGTTTTACCGTTAATTACCGTTATGTAACGTTATTACGCGCATTAGTTAGTGTACAAGTACCATTAGCGGTGTTAGATGGAAAGGTCTTTAATTCTACCACCATAAATGTAACATCCTAAGATTCAACAGAACCTTCATTAACTATTCAGACAGAGCTTAACTTTTGAAAGTTTCAGGCTCTGGATAGTTGTAGTAATAAGTAGTTTAACTTAAGGTTATAAATAAGAAATGTTAAAAAATAGTATGAACGAAACACAAGGCAAGGGAGAAAAAAAGACTTGGCTAATAATGCTTATTATCTTGGTTTTGGCACTAACTGCTTCAAATGTTATAACTTACATCAGTCTTCAGAGTGTTCAACAACAGTACAACGATTTAAGTAGCCTCTACTCAAATTTAAAATCAAACTATAATGAACTAAGCAATAGTTACTTTAGTTTAGAATCTAGTTACGATAAGCTATCGCAAGATTATCAAGACCTTCAGCTCCAGTATTCTTCTCTTCAAAGCAATTATTCCACCTTAAGCTCAAACTACAATAAGCTGAACAATAGTTACTCTAGTTTAAAATCAGATTACAATAAAATATCGCAACTACTACAATCGCAAGATTGTAGTAGCTACTTCAGTTTTTTCTATAAAGAACTTAGCCAAAATGTTTTAAGTCTTTATGATTTGCTCCTGTCTTATGCTTTTTTAGAACAAGCTTTTTCTCGTACCTTAAATGAAGAAGCCGTTAACGAAGTTTCTTCTACAGTTAACTCTGTAACAGGGGGGTCAACATCTTTTTTGGCCTTCTGTTGAAAAAATCTACGATTATATAACATCAAATGTTAAGTACGCAAACGATGTTGATATGCCATACTTATGGTTAATATGTGATGGATTTAATTATATCACAAGCTTTGAAATACTTACAGAAAGAAATTATGTGCAAACACCTGAACTTACGCTCGAAATAAAGCAAGGCGATTGCGAAGACCAAGCAATTCTAACATATGCAATGATAGAATACTACATGAAACATATTATTGGTACTGAATGTAACCTTTACATAGCTTACATGGATTTTTCTGATGGCTCAGCGCATACTGCAGTTTTCTTACCAGTTCAAGGAGGGAACGTTTGTATCATAGATCCTGCAGGTTCTTATCTTACAAAAGAATATGGCGAGATAGCGACAAAACCAGCGCAACAAGAACTTCAAGCTTATTCAAATTACTTGTCGTCGTATGGTTCAATAAGTAGCATAAAACTTTACGATGTTTCTATAGTTGACGGTAGCTACAAAGTTGTTGCAGAAGGTGGCATCAGCTAGATAATAGCATTCTTATCTAAGTCTTAGTTGCAATACTTTGCAATTCAAGAATACATTTTGTATTTAATTTCCACTTTTAGAAATTCTTTCTATGCTTCTCTCTATGTAATATACAACTAAT
>JAAOZO010000211.1 GCA_011605715.1 Nitrososphaerota archaeon
CGTAAGAGAACTTCTCGAGAGGGACATGAACGTTAATTTTAGTGGAGGCGAAATGAAGC
This sequence comes from Nitrososphaerota archaeon, assembly GCA_011605715.1. Taxonomy (GTDB): domain Archaea; phylum Thermoproteota; class EX4484-205; order EX4484-205; family JAAOZO01; genus JAAOZO01. The sequence continues at coordinate 60 of JAAOZO010000211.1, forward strand.
GGGCTGAGTTGCTAACATTGCTAGTGCAAAGGCCGAAGTTAGCTCTCATCGATGAGCCAGATTCTGGAGTTGATGTTGAAAATGTAAAAATAGTAAGTTATGCAATAAAAGAACTCCTTTCTCAAGGCTCTTCTGCATTGGTCATAACTCATACTGGAGGTATAGTAAAGTATATACCAGATGCAAAAGCTTACGTTATGTTAAGCGGAAGAATTATGTGTTGTGGTAGTGCAGTTGATGTCTTTAGGGACATATCCACTTTTGGTTTTGATGGGTGTGTGCAATGCAAAAAGAAAAAGAATTAGTTGAAAGAGCAAAGAAAGCATTAAGTAAACCAAGCCCTTATGGTCCAGATTTAGATCTGTCGCAGTTTAAGTCCTTTAGAGCATTAGAAGAAAAAGTAAAGTTTGAAGATCTTGATGAAAAAATTATTAAAAAGGCAGAAGAAGTTGGTTTCTCACATGATCAATCTATTAGGTCTGGAGCATACTTTCAGTTAAACAATTCTCCAATATATGCGAAGTCAAGAGTAAAAGGACTAGAAATATACTCTCTTGAAGATGCATTAAAAGTTGAGGAGGTTAAAGAAAGGATCTGGAAGGCTGTTCCAATCGACTCAGATAAGTTTACTGCTTTTGCTTCATTGGTTGGAAAAGCTGGCTACGTTATTATTGTAAGGAAAGGTACAAAGGTTGATTACCCTGTTCAATCATGTTTGTTCATGAATAATGTTGAAGTTCAGGCTCTACACAACATAATAATAGCAGAAGAAGGTTCAAGTGTTAACATAGTTACTGGTTGCACTATAATGCCTGAAGTTGTAGGTTTACATGTAAGCATTTCTGAATTCTTGGTTGTAAAAAACGCTACAGTAACTTTTACCATGATACATTCATGGAATAAAGAAACACATGTAAGACCAAGAACAGCTGCAATTGTTGAAGAAGGAGGCGAATTCATAAACTACTACGTCAACGTTAGAAATGTTTTAACTTTACAACTTTTTCCCAAAATTTATTTAAAGGGAAGAAATGCGAGAGCTTTTTCTTCTTCTACCATAGTGGCCTCAAGAGATTCTTTAGTCGATATTGGAACTGAAGTTACGCTCGACGGAGAAAATTCGAGAGGAGAAGTAATATCAAAATCAATTTCAAAGGATAGTGCAAAAGTAATAGCAAGAGGAAAGCTAGTGGCAAACGCAAAGTATACCAAGGGACATCTAGAGTGTAATGGTCTAATTCTAAGCCCAAATTCAAAAATATCTGCTGTCCCTGAACTAGAAAGCAATATAGACAATACTGAACTAACACACGAAGCTGCCATTGGAAGAATAGGCGAGGATGAAGTTAACTACCTTATGAGCAAAGGTTTTTCAAAGGAGGAGGCTGTCTCAATATTAATTAAAGGGTTTGTAGCCACAAGAACTATGGGCCTGCCTGATTATCTTCAAAAGATTCTAAGGAGCGTAGACGAAATGATAGTTAAAGTTCTTTAGGTAAAGCAATTTTTATAAGTATTAATAAACTCAATATGTGGAAAGCAAAAAGATGTCAGAGAGATCAATAGGTAAGCCTGTGTTTGAGTTTATAAAAAACCATTTTGACCTAGTTTCTTTATTCTTTTTGTTCTTCTATACACTTTTATCTGTCAAAACTATATTCTCAAAAGGTATGATTCCAGGCTGGGATCATCCTGTACATTATGTTCACGCTTACTTAACAGCTATTTACATGTTTCCGAAACTAAACATTCTAGGATGGGATCCCTTTAACCAATTTGGTTGGGTCTTTAACCAATACTACAATCCAGGTATGAGCGTCTTTGTTTCTTTTATTTACTACCTCTTTTTGAATTCAATAGACTTTTTGTTATCTTACAAGATAGCCTTTTTCTTAGCGTACTTTCTTCTTGCTCCAGCTGTTTACATGTTTGTTCACGCACTAACAGAAGATAAGATTGCGGCAATAGTGGCTTCATTGCTTTCTATTACAACCTTCGTTGAAGAATCAACATGGTTTGATGCTGGTTTAAAGCAAATGTACTACATTGGTATGTGGCCTGAAAGGTTAGGATTAGTTTTTGCATTCTTTAGCATTGCCTTCTTAGCGTACTCTTTCGCCTCTAAGTCCTTACCAAGGGTTCTATTATTAACGGGAATATCTGCTTTAATGTTCTTCATGGCTGTAATGACGCATGTTATGATGGGGATTTCTGCAGCATACATGGCAACTTTTTTGTGGTTCTTTTTGTCGATCAAGTTGCTAAAAGAATTTTTTTCCAGCAATCAAAAAGATTTCATAAAAAATTTAATTAAATTAGAAATTTCTCCACTGATAAAATTTGCTTCAGTGGGTTTCCTTTCTTTAGGCATGACTGCATTTTGGATGTTGCCGTTGTTTAAAACTTTGCCGACTTATCACAGCTTTCCAGATATTACATGGGCGGTTGGTCCTTCCATTTTTGGAGAAATCTTTACTAGCATACCTTGGTATCTCCTAATCTTCTACTGCATAGGTGCTTTTTCATACGTTTTTTCTCAAGGTAAGATTTCTTACTCTTCTATTGCTTCCTCTAGTGTGGTTCTTCTGCTACAAGTTATAACTCTTGCCAGTTTAAATGATGGTTACATTGGATTAAGACTTATGGTCGCAGTCGTTGTCTCACTAATTTTACTTCTTTCTTCAAATGACCTCTTTGTTTCTTTTTCTTTAGCTTCAATTTCTTTTCTTGGCTTCTTAGCAACTGGTCCAAGCACTTACATAGTTTATTTAGGTCCAGTACAGTTAAATCTTCTTAATTTGCTTCCATTTGCAAGAAATTATGGTTATTCTAAGTTTAGTGCTCCTGCTAGAATATTAATACTTAGCTTGTCTGCGCTAGGTTTTTCAAGACTGTCCAATAAGCTATACTCTTTATCAAAAACTTCAAGATTTTCAGTTGCATATTCTGTTGTTGTTGGGCTACTCGCTTTCTTAATAATAAATTCTTCGTTAAGTGCCCAACTACAAACCACTGACCTTTTATATCCTTGGAGTAAAGAGAAAGTTTTCAAACTAACTTCGGATTATCCTGGCTTTAGTAAAGTAGATGCTCTTATAAACTGGACAAAGTTAAATGTTCCAAACAATACTTACATTCTTTTTCAGGATACTCTTGATTTAGGAGATGATATAAACTTTCAAACTTCTCACTACATCTATATGGCTACTATTGCACTAGATCATCCTTCGATAGGAGGTTGCTTTGGATCAAACTATATAACAAATCCATACGCAAATTCTGAAGGAGGTTATCTCCTTGGCTTTGGAATTGATAAGCTTATAGAAGATAGAAACTTACTCTTAAGTTTAATGAACGAATTGGGCATTGGTTACATAGCAATTTTTGACTCCAGATTAATTAGTGTGCTCAACATGTCAAATGATTTTAAGTTAGAGTACTACGACGGATTGTATGCTGTATTTAAGAAAGTTAACTTTTCAAATATTGTTTTTGTCGAGGGTAAAGGAAAAGTTGATTCTGTAGATTTCGCTATAAACCTTATCAAAGTTAAAGTTAGTCAA
>JAAOZO010000107.1 GCA_011605715.1 Nitrososphaerota archaeon
CAAATAAAAATATTCAGCATAAGCTTCGAGCTTCTTAACCAAATTTTCTGGCAATTTTACGGTAGAAATCACTATTGGCTTTTCCAACTTAATTCAATACGCTTAACAAAAATTTTATATTTTTATCCTTTATTCTAAATCTTCATGCAAGAGGCTAAAACTGAAGGGCCAAGAGGTTGTACAAAAGAAGAACTCGGAGAACTTTTAGTTTTCCTTCATAACATCTTCAAGCCAGGTTTAGATGAAAGCATAAATGTTGGCTTAGAGTATTCGCATGTCATTAGTTCGGCAATGAATGATAGTGAAAACTTAAGAATCATAAAGTACAACAGAGAAATTGTTAGTCACGTTGGAATTCATGAGATTTACGTAAAAATAGATGAACTTAAGCTAAAAGTTGGTGTTATCTTTGGAGTAGCTACACACCCAAACTTCAGAGGAAAGGGATTTGCTACGATTTTGCTAAAAGATGCGACTGAGAAAATGATAAGGGAGAACTATGATGTCTCCATTCTTTGGACAGGAATACCTGAATTCTACAGGAAACTTGGCTGGGAAAATGCTGGATCAAAAACAACCTTTCATTTTAACAATAGCAACATAGAGGTTCTACCAGACTACAAAGACTTAGAAATAAGAAAAGTTGAAGACGAAAGTGAACTAAAAACAATAGTTAGCTTACACAACGAAACAAATGGAGTTGTTTGGAGTGAAAATGCTGCAAAACTTCTTCTTTCAAGACAAGCCATCGAAACGTATTTAGCTTTAAGAAATGAATCTAAAGGTTATGCAGTTATAAGAGGCTCGAGGATTATAGACTTTTCTGGAGATTCTAACATGATTCTTGCTTTAATAAAGTACATGTTTGTATCTAAGAAACTGGAAAGGATAGAATTCCAGGTACCTTCAAACTCGAAAGAGGCAAGCATACTAAAATACTTTGGAGTACCTTTTGAAGAAGACTACATTGGAATGATGAAAATCATAAACCTAAATAACCTAAAAGAGACTCTTGCAAAATGTCGCATAAATGTAGAAAGAATGAACGCTGCACACTACTTAGTTAAGCAATGCACGGAGGAACGAATACTTGATGAAAAACAACTTACAAAGTTAATCTTTGGCCCTGAAGTAATTACACAGTTCAAATGTTCATCTTTGCCTATCAATTTTTATGTAGCTCCAATTGATCAAATATAGGCGATAAGGATGAGTTTAAATTTTGGAGTAAAATTTCAAGAAAACGAGAATAAGCTTAAATTAGTAGTTGAAGAAGTAGAAAAATCTGAAACGGTTTATCAACTGCTTAAAGCTTCAAACATTATGATGATAAACAGAATGAAGTACAACGATCATGGTCCTATTCATGCTAAGATTGTAGCGAATCATGCCTTAAAAATGTTGGAGATCTTGTTCAAAAAGGGAGTTCTTCCCAATATTGTAAAGGACTATAACCTAAACTTTGAAGATTCAAAAGTAGTAGTGTTTTTAGCGTCGGTTCTTCACGACGTTGGAAACGCTGTTCAAAGAGAACAACATCCAGTACTTAGTGCAATACTGTCAAAAGACGAAATCAGAAAAATTCTAATGAAAACATACGATGGGGGTGAAAGAGAGATAATGTTAACAGAAATTTTACATGCTATTGTTAGCCATGAAGACCTAATTCCACAAACGATAGAAGCAAGCATAGTTAAAGTAGCAGATGCATTAGACATGGAAGAGGGTAGGGCAAGAATCCCCTACTTACTAGGAAAAATGAGCATTCATCAAGTCTCAGCATTAGCTGTAAAAAAAGTAAACATAGAAGAAGGAACTGTAAAACCAGTTTACGTTGAAATAGAGATGGAGAATCCAGCAGGAATATTTCAAATTGATGAGCTACTCTTAAAGAGAATTAGTTCCTCCCTTCTTTCTGACAAAATCGAATTAAAAGTAAACATAAGAGGCGCAGGAATTTTTAAGATAATTTAAAGTAAACAATGTTAAAAAAAGATTTAGCCGTTACTTATCAACTTTAAGCTTTTGACTAAAAATAATTTTATGCTTTTGAACTTGTTTCTCAAGTCTTAGTATTCTTCAAGCCACATCCACTTATCTTCCTTAGCAACTTTTTCTACTTTTTCTTCTATTTTTTCTAGAATTTGAGTTTGACTTTCTGGGAGCACATTTATTATTCTTCTTATGTTTCGTTCAAAGTTCAAGTGTAATGTTGAAAACGAAGTTACTAGTGATTCAATAGTAATCTCCCTTGCATGAGGATGAACTTCTTGTAACAGCTTAAAGGATGCAGCTCCCGTTATCAATCTTAAAAAGCCACTTAGGTAAAACAATATTTCTAATGAGCTAGTGCACGAGGCTATTGACCCCCCTACGATAGGTCCAAGAAAACTTGAAACACCCATAGCAGCATTGAAGAAGGCTACACCAACTTCAACATTTCCGCCATAAGTTATATCCATCAAGTAAGCTGAAAGTGCAACGTTTACTAGGGACCAAGCAACCCCACCAAGAATTTGCGAAGATAATGGCAGAAGTAAGTTGTCAGATAGAACCCACAGAACTGGGACAACTGAAGTTAGCATTGAACTAACAGTTAGAACTGTAACTCTTCCATACTTATCTACAACTTCTCCCCATAAGTTGAAGGATGCAATTGAAAATAGATTAGAAGCTATAGACAAAGAAGAAATCACTGTGTTACTTACGTTATATTTTTTAACAAGATAAACGTTAAAATAAGGCGCTGCAATATTAACAGATATGGTAAACAGAGACCTTAGTACTATTAGATTTCGTAAATTCTTATTTTTTAGCACATAGTTTATATTGCTTAAGCCTTCTTCTTTCTTCCCTACCTCTGCATCAGGAATACCTTTGAGAAAAATTACAACACCAACCAAGTTAATTAATGCAGCTATTAAAAAAACTGCGAAGTAGCCTGACCTAAATGAAAGGAAGTCAAGTAATGGCCCAGCGATTAAGGTTCCCAGCATGGCTCCAATTGTTGCGTATTTGTTCACTTCAGCAATAATTCTTCCTCGTAAGTTTTTAGGAAGTAGCACAGTAATTAAACCAGAACCTGCAGGTGCTCCAATTGCAGAAAGCATTGACTGTAGACCTAGGAGTATTAAAAGCTGGTTTGAATCTGTACATAAACCCATGATCGCCCAAAAGATAGAATTTACGATTCCAGAAAAGATTACGAATACTTTTCTTTTTCCTACTCTAGTGGTTATACTTGCCCAAAAAATTTGAACTAGAGTAGAAGCCAGTGAAGGTAAGGATAGTAGGAGTCCAATCTGCAGAATATTTGCTCCCAACTTTAAAGCGTATATTGAAATGAAAGGTGCCAGCATTCCAGATGAAACTGAAGAAGCAAGGCTAGACAAGTAGTAACTTTTAGCCCAGTTAGGTTTTTCTTCCTGCATCTTGCGAGCACTCTTCTTTACTTATCGTATTTAATTCCTATTTAAGTCTAAAACAATAGGCAACACCACTTTTTAGAACTAAACTTTATTCAGTAGCTCTAACGCTTTAAAGTAGTCAGAAGTCCATGTTTGGATGAGTATTCTCTTTGATTCTTTTGTACTAAAATTGTTTAAAAAAGAGCTAACTTTTTCAAAAGGCATTCCCGATAAAACCACATTTTTTTCTTCACTGATTATTTTCTTATACATACTTATCCATATTTCTGAGCCTACGTCTGGTTTTCCTTCACCAGGAACCCACTGGATCCCTCTTAAGTTTTCAATTTTTAGAAGGTCATCTAAGTGCACAATTTGGCCTATGCCATCTAAATGATAGAGCGGATGGTCTAGTCTTTCACATTGCTCTATAAGATAAGGTAAAACAAATTCTTTGAAAAGCTTTGGAGACAACATATAAGCATAATCGCACTGTATAGGGTACCACTTAAGTGGAGACCATAGATTCATCCATGCAGAAGTTCCTTGCTCTTCACCTTCAAGCAAGTTGTAAAGCTCATTGTAACAACTATGCCATAACTCTATTATTTTATCTAACAAAATTTTTACTTTTTGTGGATTAAGTAAAGATCCTTCATTAGGTTGCTTACACCTCTTAAGGATGAAGCCACATCAAGGACTCCACCTATATCTGTCATTCCAACTATAAACTTACTTCTAGATTTTTCCCTTAGCTCTAGTGCAATATCTTTTGTGTAACGCCACCATGTATTGTCTTCTTTTACTTCTAAATTCTCAAGTTCTTCCCAACTCTTAGGTTCTTCGAACCATACTGTATTTGCAACAAACTTTGGCGAGTTTCCAAGGTATGCAGCAAGAACTCCAGGGCCTAAATTTATCCATAAGTTTGGGTAGGCTTCGCCTAAGAATGAAGTACAACTTGCAAAAGCTTCAAAGTTCTTTAGAGCAACATCTAATCGTCTCCAATACCTAACAAGATCCCAACCATCCCATGCGACATCACATCTTTCTCTTTGTACAAAAATTTGAATTAATGGCTTCTCAGCCTTACCGTCCCACCATAGCTTGAATTTTTCCTTTGTTTCTTCCCAGTCTGTTTTATACAAAAGAGACATTTTAGGGTATATTGCTCTTCTAAGTTATTAAAAAACGTTTTGCCAAAAGAAAGGAGATACACATTTAAGTAAAAATTAGCATGAATTTGTACTAATTATTTAAATTTGCTACTTGAAAAGTAAGTGCATGAGCTCATTAGCAGAGTTGAACAGGTCTCTGATAAATGTAGCAATGGGAAGAGAACAGGCAGACGTTGTAATAAGGAATGGTCTAATAGTAAATGTACTTACAGGTGAGATAATTAAAGGAGACGTTGCAGTAAAGAATCGAAGAATAGCTTTCGTTGGAGATGCTTCTCATACTGTTGGAAGCTCAAC